>JAYTWT010000330.1:0-2098 GCA_043743295.1 Alphaproteobacteria bacterium
GACCGCTGGCTCTGCGTCCTGCCGCGCGCCATGGATTGCTTCACGAAGATGATGATCGCGATCGACCGTCCTGAGATCCTGGCCGATCCCCGCTTTGACCCACCCATTACCGACATGGCGGTGACCCGAGAAGTGCGCGCCATGTGCGACGCTGCCTTTGCCGGCCTGACCCTGGCCGAGGCCGGCGAGCGCCTGGAGAGCGTCGATCTGGCCTGGGAGCCCATGGGTACGCTGGAGGAACTAGCCGCGTCCGACATGGCCGAGGCCGCCGGCTGCTTCATCACCGTCGAGGACGGCTGGGGCGGGACCTTCCGCGCGCCTGCCGCACCGGCGCGGTTCCCAGAAGGTGCGCCGCCCGTGGGCCGTGCCGCCCCCAAACTGGGCGAACACACCCGCGAGGTGCTGGAAGCCGCCGGCCTGACCGCGGAAGAGATCGACGCGGTGATTTAGCTAAGCCCAGCGAAAAAGGCCGCGCAGGAACCCGCGCGGCCCAAGTTCGAGGAAGGAGAACGCCCAATGAGGGCCTGCTCAATCTGATCGAAGCGCTGACGGTCGCAATCGGAACCGAGGCGCTCGTGGATGACTCTTTGCCAACCGCCCAGGATCACGGCACGTTAGGTCCCCGTTGCTCGATTTAACAGCGATAGCCGACCCGCACTCGCCCGACAGGCGAAAGGCGTGCGTAAGCCGCACGCCTACGCCTAGGTCCTAGTCACCTACACTCGGCTGTGAACGTAGTGCCGCATTGCCTTGCCTAGCGACCTCATCCCATCCGACTATGGCCGCCTCTCGGGGGTGCGAATGTTTCGTCTGTTGATTCTGGGGATGGCGCTGCTCGCGCCGCTGCCAGCCATGGCCAAGCCAATTGCGATCAAGGTGGTGGTCATCACCCTGTTCGAGGTGGGCGACCTGACCGGCGACACCGCCGGGGAATTCCAGCACTGGGCCGAGCGGTATCCTTTCACCAAGGAGGTGGTGGTCCCCGGCATCGAGCATCCCGTTCGGGTGTCGGACGACGGGGTATTGTTGGTGCTGGCAGGTATGAACGCCCGCGCCCGGCAGAGCGTCACAGCCCTGGCGCTCGATCCACGCTTCGACATGCGCAAGACCTATTGGTTAGTGGCGGGCATCGCAGGCGTTGATCCCGAGGCCGGATCGATCGGTAGCGCAGCTTGGGCGAACTATGTAGTGGACGCCGACGCCGCCCATGAGATGGACGACCGGGAAATGCCGGCCAGTTGGCCCTGGGGCATCTATTCGCTGGGAACCCGCAAGCCGTCCCAGAAGGGATCAGCCGCCGGAGCCAGCGGGATGGCCTGGACGCTAGACGCCGGGCTGGTGAATTGGGCCTACGGCCTCACCCGCGACGTCGCCCTACCCGATAATCCGAAGCTCCAGACCGCCCGCGCCAACTACACCTCGAGCGCGGCGCGCCAAACACCGCATGTGTTCCAGGGCGATTCCCTCGGCACCGCGCGGTTCTGGCATGGAGAACGGCGAACCGCCTGGGCGCGCGACTGGATGCAGCTTTGGACCGACGGCAAGGGGCGGCTCGCCATGACCGACTGCGAGGACCACGGCATCCTCGACGCCCTCGACCTGCTGGCGCCGTCCGGTCGGATCGACAAAAAGCGCGTGCTGGTCTTACGAACGGCCAGCAACTATTCCGCCCCGCCACCCGGGGCTGACGTGGTGTTTGACTTCGCCCCCGGCGGTCTTGAAGCCAGCGTCGAGGCCGCCTACCGGGTCGGATCGCCGGTGGTGAAGGCGCTGGTGGCCGGCTGGTCCACTTATGCCGACACCTTGCCGGGAGCCCGCTGATGAACCTCTTGGAGCGGTTGTTCGGCCTTAGCGGACACGGAACCTCGGTCCGAACTGAGGTTCTGGCCGGTGCCACCACCTTCATGACCATGGCCTATATCGTGCTGGTCAACCCCGCGATCCTCAGCACCACCGGCATGCCCGCTGCCGGGGTCGCCGCCGCGACCTGCCTGGCCGCCGGGGTTGGCTGCCTGCTGATGGGCTTCCTGGCCAACTATCCGATCGCGCTGGCCCCCGGCATGGGCCTGAACGCCTATTTCGCCTTCACCGTGGTCGG
>JAYTWT010000331.1:0-10939 GCA_043743295.1 Alphaproteobacteria bacterium
GGGTGAGAAGTTCGGCCGCGACAACATCTGGGAAAGCCACCTGGCGACAGAGCTGTGGACCACCACCATGGATGTCCGCGCGGTGCTGGACGAACAACAGATCAGCCTGAAGCGCGTACTGGATTTCAAAGTCGGCGACACGCTGATGCTGAACGCCACACCTGATAGCCTGATTGAACTGCGCGCCGGAACCATCCCGCTCACTCAAGGCCGCATGGGTCGGCGCAACAACCATATCGCCGTGCGTGTCGAAGCGCCGCTGACGCCCAACGCCAAACAAGCCGTTCAGAGGATTTCATGACGTTCATTGGCATCGGCATGAACCTGCTCTTGGCCGCGCTTTTGGTCGCGACGATGGTCCTGGGCTTGCGGCTCAATGGGCGATTGAAAGCCTTGCGCGACAGTCACGATGGGTTCGAGGCCGCTGTGCGTCAGCTCAACATCGCCGCCCAGCGCGCTGAACAGGGGCTCGCCGATCTGCGCGCGGCAACTGACGAAGCCACCGACACGCTATCGGATCGTATCGAGAAGGGGCGCGCCTTGGCGACAAAGCTTGAGCGGCTGGTCAGCGCCGCGCCCGAGTTGCCGCAAAATACCATCCTGGACCGTCCGCTCGGCACCCGGTCGATGCCGGCGGCAATGCCGATACGCGAGACCGCCGCTGAGCAACGGCTCGCGACCCTGCTCAGCGTGGCGCGCAGTCGCCTTCAGGCTGAAGCCGAACCTCGGGTCGAGACCGCGCCGCCGCCCGCCGCATCCCGCCCGCGCAACCCGCCCCGCTTCGTCTCAGCGATTGATGACGATCTGTTCGAAGATGCGCCGACCGCGCGAATCGCCACGTTCGGAGGTCGAGGGTGAAGAATATTCCGCGTATCCTGCCCCTGGTGGGGGTCGCTATCGGCGGCGTGCTGGCCGTCAACGCCCTAGCCGGCGCGCGCGACCTGCCGAGCCTTCTGTCCGGGGCCCAGGCCTTCGCTGAGGAGGCCGTCAAGGGTGCTAAACCCGAGAAGGACGCGGCCAAACCCGACGGCGCGGCGACCGGTGACGCCAAGGACGCCGTCGCCAGACTGGCGGCACCTGCGGCAGTGCCCAAGCCCGTCTGTGCGCCCACGGCCGCCGAACTGGCCAAACAGGCTGGATTGTCGCCAGCAGAACTTCAGGTCCTGCAGAGCTTGGGCACGCGGCGCGGCCAACTGGATCAGCGCGAGAACGACCTCTCCACGCAGTTGGCGCTGATGGCTGCGGCAGAGGCGAAGCTCGATGCCAAGATCACCGCGCTCAACGGCCTGAAATCTCAGGTCAGCGGCCTCCTGAACCAGACGACCGCTAAGGAAGCCGCCGAGGTCGACCGCCTGGTCAAGGTATTCGAGGGGATGAAGGCCAAGGATGCGGCCCCGCGCCTGGTTCTGCTGGATGACAGCGTTCGCCTACCGATCGCCGCGAAAATGAAGGAACGCGCACTCTCCGCCGTGATCGCGCAGATGCCGCCACCTGAGGCCAAGAGGCTGACCGAAGCGCTGGCCCGACGCTACTCCGACGCGGTCAACGCCGCCCTCAAAGCCGATCAGATCGCCAACGGACCTGCCGCGCCTGCTGGCCCCGATCCCGCCAAGCTGGCCGCCAACGCGCCGAAAAAGACGCCAAGTGCGAGCGCGAGCCCGCCCGCCAAGGCACCTGCGGCCAAGTCGGGCTAGGGCATGACCTTCAAAAGCACCCTTCGATCCGGCGTGGCTGCGGCTTGTATCGTCAGCCTTGCCGCACCCCCCGGACTGGCCGCAGCCTCGGCCAAGGCCGTCGCCCAGCGCGGCGGCCCCGAAGTGCGCGTTGCGACGACCGAGAGTTTCTCCCGCGTCGAAATCCTAGGTGCAAAGGCCACGACGCGCCAGGACGGCCAGACGATCATCCTCACCTTCGACCGCGACGGCGATCCGGACATCGCCCGCCTGCGCACCTCCCCACCCAAATGGTTCACCGGGGCCGAGAAGCGGCACGTCAATGGCCGCCTGCAACTGGTGCTGACCCTGGCGGAAAATGCTGAGGCCAAGTTTGGCGTGGCAGACGGCGCGACCTATGTGAACGCCTCCGAA
The DNA here is from genome assembly GCA_043743295.1 of Alphaproteobacteria bacterium. Classification (GTDB taxonomy): domain Bacteria; phylum Pseudomonadota; class Alphaproteobacteria; order Caulobacterales; family Caulobacteraceae; genus Phenylobacterium. The sequence goes on from JAYTWT010000331.1 coordinate 2,088, forward strand.
AAGCCTGCACCGCTGGCCGCCGAGGCCTTACCTGAGGCCGAAATCGCCGAGGCCGAGCCCGTCCGGGCCAATCCCCTGCCTGCGGGCGGCGTCGTCCACGTGGTCTCCAAAGTCGCAGGCGCACAGGTTCAGTTTATCGTGCCGTTCGCCAACCCGGCAGGGGCCGCCGTCTTCCGCCGCGGCGACACCGTCTGGGTTGTGTTCGACGCGCCGGCCAACTTGGATATCTCTGCAACCCCCAAGGGGGTCGCTTCAATCAAGAGTGTTGTCGCCCAGCGCGCCGCCGACTATGCCGCGCTGCGCATCGAAACGACCCCTGATGCCCCCATCTTCGTCGGCGCATTGGGTGCGACCTGGACCATCTCGATCGGGCCTGGAAGCCAGCCGCAGCCTGCGGTCATCCGCGTCACCCGCGAGACCGCCGGCGGTCCAGCCAGCCTAAGAGCTCCAGTGGCGGGCGCGACCCGTGTGATCAATTTGCCCGACCCGTCGGTGGGTGACGTGTTGACCGTGGTGACCGCGCTGGGCCCGCCAAAAGGCATTCCCTCCCGCCGTGACTACGTCCAGTTGGCGCTGTTGGCTTCCGTCCAGGGGTTGGCGATCGAAGCCGCTGTGGAAGACTTGACGGTAGAGCGTGACGGCGAACTGGTGCGGATGGCGCGCAGTCAAGGCCTAGCCCTGTCGCCCGCCTGGGCCAGCCGCGACCGCGCCCAGGCCGAAATGGGTTCGCCCATCGCCGCCGCCATGCCTGGATTGATCGGTGACGACTGGGGTAAGATCGGCGAGAAAGGCTTTACCGACCGCTACAACGCCCTACTTGCCGCCGCTTCGGTCGAAACCTCAGCCGGCAAGGATGAGCCCAAGACCGAGGCGCGCGTGGCCTTGGCCAGGTTCCTCGTCGGATCAGAGCTATCGTTCGAAGCCATCGGTGTACTGAACAGCTTGGCGCGTGCTGTGCCGACCGCCGTGGACGAGCCGGAGTTCCGTGGTTTACGCGGGATCGCCCGAACTATGGCGCGCCGCTATGAAGAGGCCGACGCAGACTTCTCAGCACCGCCGCTCATGGAGGACCCCTCCACCTCGCTTTGGCGGGCGTATGTGAATACCCAGCTGGCTCACTATCCAGACGCACGGTCTCAATTCGCCAAGGGTGCCGAGGCCTATGGCCTGCTGCCTGCAGCGTGGCGGGGCCGGATCTCGCGGGCGGCGGCGCAGGCCGCCATGGCCGAGGGCGACATGGTCGATGCCGATGCGCGCATCCGCCAGTCGTTGCAGGAAAAGGTAACGCCGGTAGAACAGCTGGAAACCCGGCTGACTCAAGCCAGGATCCTCGAGCTGCAGGGCTTCAAGGATCGGGCGCTCAGGATCTACGCGGCGGCCTCCACGGCTCCGATGGATTCCGTCGCAGCCCCGGCGCAACTGCGCGCCACCCAGATCCGCTTGGAATTGGGCAAGATGACACCCGGCCAAGCGGCCAACGTATTCGACGGCCTGCGCTACCGCTGGCGCGGCGATGCGACCGAGTTGGAGACTATTCGGGCACTGGGCCAGCTCTATCTGGGTCAGGGTCGATACCGCGAAGCGCTGGAAGCGCTGCGATCCGCAGGCAAGCGCCTACCCGACCTTCCGGAAGCCCTGCAGCTTCAAGCCGACCTGGGCGCAGCGTTCCGGGGCCTCTTCCTGGACGGCTTGGCCGACGGGCTTGAGCCGGTGCAGGCTCTGGCGATGTTCTACGACTTCAAAGAACTGGCCCCCATCGGGGCGGACGGCGATTTGATGGTCCGCAAGATCGTCCGCCGTCTGGTCGACGTCGACCTGTTGCCGCAGGCCGCCGAACTGCTGAAGTATCAAGCCGAGAACCGTCTCGACGGTATTCCCCGTGCTCAGGTCTCCACCGACTTGGCGATGATCTATCTGATGGACCACAAGCCTGAGCAGGCGTTGGAAGCCATCAACAGTTCGCGCACGACCATCCTGCCGACCCAACTCAACGGCGAGCGCCGCCTCATCGAGGCCCGCGCCTGGGCTGGGGTTGGGCGTTTTGAAAACGCGCTGGAAATTATCGAGCGCGACACCTCGCGTGAAGCGACTGAGCTGCGCGGCGAAGTCACTTGGAAGCAGAAGAATTGGGCGGTCGCCGGGCCGCTGTTCGAGGCCTCGCTAGGGGAGCGCTGGAAGACGGATACCGCGCTCAGCAGCGAGGATGAGGGGCGCCTGCTTCGGGCTGGCGTCGCCTACAGTTTGGCCGGCGATGATGTGGCGCTGGCCAGGCTGCAGCAGCGCTATCAAGGCTTCTACGACAAGGCCAACAATCCGGAAGCTCTGCGGATCGCCCTCACCGGTATCCCCGCTGGACGCCTCAGCGCGGCCGACTTTGGGCGCGTGACCGCTGACAATGAGGCCTTCGCGGGCTGGGTGGGCAAGATGAAGGGCCGCTTCAAGACCCGCGCCGCGCCCGTCAGTACGGCCAAGGCCCCTGTCGCCCCAGCCAAACAAGCCCAGGCCACGCCAAGGGCCGCTGCCGCCAAGGGCTGAACTTGAGCTGAGGCGGCTCTGGACATCGCCGCGCCTCGGCCCCATCCTGCAAAGTTCAAACAGACGTTCGACGCGAGCCCATACCCATGTTCATGCGCTTCTTCACCGAGCTTCGCGAAGCCAAGATCCCGGTGACCTTGAAGGAATACCTCGCCCTGATGGAGGGGATGGACAAGCAGGTCATCGATCGCTCCATCGACGACTTCTACTACCTCTCGCGGTGCGCCCTGGTGAAGGACGAGAAGAACCTCGACAAGTTCGACCGGGTCTTCAGCCATGTGTTCCAGGGCTTGGAGAAGATGGACCCCGAGGGGATGCCCGTCGATATCCCGTCGGAATGGCTCAAGAAGCTGTCCGAAAAGTTCCTCACGGAAGAGGAGAAAGCCCAGATCGAGGCCATGGGCGGCTGGGACAAGCTGATGGAGATGCTGGCCGAGCGTGCCAAAGAACAGGGTGAAGGCGACGGAGACGGCGATGGCAAGGGCCAGCGCGGCGGTCGGCCCGACGGCTCTAACCCCTTCGGCGCCAATGGCTATCACCCCGAAGGCGTGCGCGTCGGCCAGGACAAGGGCCGCCACGGCCGGGCGATCAAGGTCTGGGACAAGCGCGAATACAAGAACCTCGATGACAGCGTCGAACTGGGCACCCGCAACATTAAAGTCGCGTTACGCCGGCTTCGCCGCTGGGTGCGCGAAGGTCACCCCGACGAATTGGACATGAACGGCACGATCCGCGGCACGGCGGAAAAGGGCTACCTGGACATCCAGATGCGCGCCGAGCGCCGCAACAAGATCAGCGTGCTGATCTTCTTTGACATCGGTGGCTCGATGGATAGCCACATCAAGATTTGCGAGGAACTGTTCTCAGCCGCGCGGTCTGAGTTCAAGAACATGGAGTTCTACTACTTCCACAACTGCCTCTACGAGAGCGTCTGGAAGGACAACCGCCGCCGCCACGCCGAGAAGCTGAACACCTTCGACGTGCTCCACAAATTTCCGCATGAATACAAAGTGATCTTCGTCGGCGACGCCACCATGAGCCCCTATGAAATCACCTATCCGGGCGGCTCTGTGGAGCACTGGAACGAGGAAGCTGGCGCGGTTTGGATTGATCGGGTGGCGAACATCTTCGAGCGCATGGTCTGGCTCAACCCGACCGCTGAACGCCACTGGGACTACACGCCCTCCATCGGCGTCATGAAGCAACTGGTCGGCGACCGGATGTTCCCGTTGACCCTAGACGGCCTTGAGAAGGCGATGAAGGAACTTTCGCGGTAGGGGCGGCAGCGCGGCTCGTCCCCTCCACCACTTGGCCTGCGCGCCCCATCGACCTAATCTGCGGCAATGACCAAGGGAATCGCATGACCGATCCCACGCTTCAGGACCCCCTCGACGACACCGAGGAAGCTCACGCCGCGACCAAGGCGGCTGTCTTCGTCGCCGCCGAGCGGTTGTTCGCCCTGCACGGGTTCCAGAACGTCTCGGTGCGCGACATAACTGCCGCGGCCGGGGTCAACCTTGCCTCCGTGAACTATCACTTCGGCTCCAAGGACGCCCTGCTGTTCGAGATTTTCCGGCGTCGCACCGCCGAACTCAACCGCGAGCGCGCAAGAATGCTGCATGAGGCGGGGGGCCGGCATGATGGCAAGCCTCCAGTCCGCGATATCCTCGCCGCCTATTTTACTCCGCCGCTGCGCTGGGCCTCGCCGGACAACGCCCGTCGCATCTCCGTGCAGTTCATCATCCGCGCCCGCTCCGAAGGCACCGCAGACATGCGCGAGGTGCTGCGCAACGATGTCAGCCACCTGGCCCGTTTCGCCGACGCCCTGATCGCCGCCCGCCCCGACCTGCCGCGCGAGGACGTCTATTGGCGGCTACATTTTGTGCTGGGCATGGTCCACCACAACCGCTTTGCCGAGTTCGACCGCCTGCATCATCTCTCCGGCGAAATCACCCGCGAGGGCGACGTGGAAGCGCTGCTGCGGCGCATGCTGGACTTCGCCGAAGCCGGGTTCATGGCCTAGGTGCGCAGGCTCCTGATCAGCGCCTGCGCGCTGCGGTTCTTCGATACCTTCCTGCTCATCATCCCCTTCTACACGGTGATGTTCGCCGAGCGTGGCCTGACTCCGTCACAGATCGGCGTCGCGCTGTTCGCCTGGTCGGCGACGGCCTTAGTGCTGGAGGTGCCCTGCGGCGTCCTCGCAGACCACGCCTCACGGCGGTGGTTACTGGCGGTTGCGCAGCTGTTGCGGGCAGCCGGCTTCTGCGTTTGGCTGATCTGGCCCACGTTCGAGGGCTATCTTATGGGCCTAGTACTATGGGGGGCAAAAAGCGCGACCATGTCGGGTGCCTTCGAGGCCGTGGTCTATGACGCCCTGAGCGCTGAGGGGCGCGAACAATCCTACGGTCGGGTAATGGGAGCTGCGCAAGCGGCGCGTTTTGTCGGTATGACGACAGCCTCGCTGGCCGCAGCGGCGATGGTCTCGGCCGGCTACGACGCGCTGATCGTCGCCAGCGTTGCGTCCTCCGGCGCCGGAATCCTGGCGGCGCTCGCACTGCCTGAAGCGACGCGGACGGCGACGGCAGGTCGGGCCAGCTACCTTGGTCATCTGCGGCGCGGTGCTATCGAGGCCGCCAATCGGCCCGGCGTCCCGGCCCTGCTCGCATTCATCGCCAGCACCCAAGCGGTGGCCTCGGCCTGTGCTGACTACTGGCAAATCTTCGCGCGCGATGTGGGGCTGACCAAGTCCGCGATCGCCTTGTTCATTGCCGCGTGGGGGGCGGTGGAGGCTGCGGCGAGCCTCACGGCGCATCGGATGCGCACGCCTTCGCTGCGACGCCTCGCGCTTTGGCTGATCGCAGCCGGATCGGTGCTGGTCGCCGCCGTGGGGCTCTACACCCCGGCGGCCGTGGCGCTCGTTCTGGCCTACGCGGGGTTGTTCAGGATGGTCGACATCAACGCCGATGCGGCTTTCCAACACGCAATCCGGCCTGAAACCCGTGCAACAGTGGGCTCGTTCAAGGGCTTCGTGATGCAGAGCCTGACTGCGGTCCTGATGTTGAGTTTCGGCCTGACCGCTCAGGCGGGTAGCTATCGCTTGGCCTTCCTCGGCGCAGGCGTCCTGGCCATTGCCATCGGGGCTGCCTATGCTCTGGGTGCCACCCGCCTCGCCGCGCGGAGGAACACTGCGTTGTCGAACGAAGAGCGTTGAACGCCATGCAAATGATCCTCACCTGGACCGGGCGGGCCGCCCTGCTGGTTGTCCTGGCCGTGGCGTTCTCCGGTGCCATCGACCCAAACCACAACGCCGCGCGGATGGTGCCAGCGCCCGACGTGGTAGAGCACGTCGTCTTCGGCTACCTGCTGACCGTCCTGACCATCCTGTCGCTACCGCGCCTCAATCCATGGCTGATCGGCGGCGGATTCCTGGCCATCGGGGCAGGGTTTGAGGGCCTGCAAATCCTCGGCTGGGTGTCGGGAACCTTTCAGGTCAAGGATCTGATCTCCAACACCGCCGGGGTCGCCGCTGCGCTTGTCCCCTTCGCCCTAGCGCGACGTAGGGGGCGTTAGGCGCCACAGCGTGCGTTCCGTTCAGATGCTGCTTGCCTCGTCCGCCAACGCCGGGGAGGATTGGTGACGCGGGTAGGGGGAACTTCCGTTGAAGGTGCTTTTGGTTTCAGATCTTCACTATGCGCTGAAGCAGTACGACTGGACGACGGCGGTCGCGGCGGACTTCGACTTGGTCGTGGTGGCCGGGGACCATCTAGATATCGCCGGGCAGGTCGACGGCAGTGTCCAGATTCTGGTGATCCTGAAGTATCTTGAGCGGCTGGCCGCCCAATCCCGGCTGGTCGTCTCGTCCGGCAATCACGATCTCGATATGCGCGATGAGGCGGGCGAGAAGGTGGCCTCCTGGATGGATCAGGTCCGCCGGATGGATATCCCGACCGACGGCGACAGTTTGATGATCGGCGAGACACTGGTCACCATCTGTCCCTGGTGGGACGGGCCACGGTCACGTGACGCTGTACAAGCCCAGATCGCGCGGGACGCGGCAAAGCCCAAGACGAGCTGGATCTGGGTCTATCACGCGCCGCCCGACGGCTCACCCACCGGTTGGTCCGGCAAGCGGCACTATGGCGACCGCGAACTGGTCGAATGGATCGAGGCCTACAAACCCGACTTGGTCTTCACCGGTCATGTTCACGAGGCACCGTTCCGGGAGGGCGGGTCGTGGATCGACCAAATTGGATCGAGCTGGGTGTTCAACTGCGGCCAACAGCTTGGTCCCGTGCCGGCTCATATTATGATCGATACTCAACGGTGCGAGGCCGTCTGGTTCTCGCTGGCCGGTGCCGAGATTGTCGATCTGAGCCAACCGCTTGTCCGCCCCGTGGCGCCTTTGACGGCCCTGCCCGATTGGCTGCAAAAGTCTAGTATGGGTCTCGATCTGATCCCGGTGTGAAGCGGGTGCGCGGCTTGTGAAGCAGCGTTTCTAGAATACCGTCCACCATCCCCAGGTGACTGGTTTCACCTTCGAACTGTCGCTTCAGATCGACAAGATACGACGTCACGCCGTTGAGCCGCTGGGCCAGCATCTCGGCCAACGCATAGGCGACTTCCGGATGCGACTTCAGAAACGCGCCGCCGTCATTCGTCACAAACGCTGTGCAGGGCGTCACGGCGCGCACCGTCGCCATATGCGGAATGTCCAACAGGATCGACATGTCGCCCAAGATAGCACCGGGTTCTGAGACCAGATTGATCCTGAAGCCCTCTTTGAGAATTTCCGCCGTGCCTTCGGCGAGCACGTAAAGGCGGCCGGTCGCCGCGCCTTCCGCCAACAGATCGTCGCCAGCCGCAAAGGTCACTTGAGGCAAATCCTGGCAAAACTGTACGATCGATCCGGACAAGCTTCTCTCGGGGGGCTCACGCGACGTGGGACCCTATGCTACCGCTTGGGCCGGTAAGGTACAGGCCCTAAGGTCATCGCGGGATCATGACCCCGCTGGCGCCCACTTTTGGGGCACCCAAAAGGCACTTTGTTCTCAGATCCCAACAGGAGCGCGGGCAGCATGTGCGACACGTTCGTCAGCCCGGCCAGTAGCACTCGGCGCGGTGCGACACTGTTTGCCAAGAACAGCGACCGTGAGCGTAACGAGGCCCAGGTGCTGGAGATCTCCCCCGCCCGCCACGGCCCCAAGGGCACGCCGCTCAAGCTAACCTACATCACCATCCCCGATGTCGCCGAGACCCAGGCCTGCCTGCTCAGCCGACCGTTTTGGATGTGGGGCGCGGAGATGGGGTCCAACATCCACGGCGTGACCATCGGCAACGAAGCGCTGCACGCCGTGGTCCCGGCCCAGCGCCGCCGCGCGCTCACCGGCATGGATCTGGTGCGGTTGGGCCTGGAGCGGGCCGCCACTGCCGCTGAGGCGGTGCAGGTGATCATTGACCTCTTGGAACAGTACGGCCAGGGCGGCGACTGCGGACATCTGGGCCGGTTCTACTATCATAACGGCTTCATCATCGCCGACCCCCTTGAGGCCTATGTGCTGGAGACCGCCGGGCGCTGGTGGGCGGTCGAGCGAGTGACCACCCAGCGCGCGCTCTCCAACGCCTATTCCATCGGGGCGGACCATGATCGCATCAGCCCCACCCTGCTGGCCCATGCGCAGTCGCAGGGGTGGGTCTGCGCACACGGCCAATTCGATGTTGCCGCGCACCTGCTGGACCCGGTCCGCGACGCGGTCAGCTTCGGACGCGGGCGATGCGCGCGGGGCCAGGAACTGCTGGATCGCGCCGCGCCAAGCCTGACGTCGCAGGCGATGATGGCCATCCTTCGCGACCATGGCGAGGCTCCTGACTGGAGCCCGGCCAACACGATGGGTCGCACGATCTGCATGCACGCCGCCCAGGGCGCGCGCCGCAGCCAGTCGGTGGCCTCCATGGTCAGTGATCTACAGTCAGGCCGCACGGTACATTGGGTTACGGGAACCTCCGCGCCTTGCACCGGCCTGTTCAAGCCGGTGGTGCTAGAGCTGGGTCTGCCGAACGTTGGTCTCGCGCCGACGGAGAAATACGATCCTGCGACGCTGTGGTGGCGCCATGAACGCCTGCACCGAGACATGCTCCACGACTTCACGCCCAACCTCGCCAGCATGACCCAGGAACGCGACGACCTTGAGGCCGGTTTCGCCCGCCGGATTGATCAGGCCCATGACGTCGGCGGCCTCGACACCGCAATTGCCGTCTGCTGGCGCGAGGCCGCAGCCGCAGAGGCCCGCTGGCAGGCAGCCCTGCCCCGCACCACCGCC
>JAYTWT010000332.1:0-16323 GCA_043743295.1 Alphaproteobacteria bacterium
TGTCCGCAGCGGGCGCTCGCGTGGTCGTGTTCGACGCCTCGGAGCAGCAGCTTTCACAGGACGCGGCGGTGGCCGCTCGCGACGGACTGACGTTAGCGACACAGCAAGGTCTGATGCACGACCTGTCGGTGTTTGCCGACGACAGCTTCGACATCGTCTTCCACCCGGTCTCCAACTGCTACGCCCCCGACATCATGCCGGTCTGGCGGGAGTGCCACCGTGTGCTCAGGCGCGGCGGCGTGCTGCTGGCCGGCTTCATGAATCCGATGGTCTACATCTTTGATGAGCAAGCTCAGGATCGTGGCGAGATGATCGTACGTTTCGCCCTACCCTACGCAGACATTCACGACCTGCCCGCTGACGAACTCGAGCAAACGATCCAGCACAACCACACGGTCGAATTCAGCCACACACTGGAAACTCAAATCGGCGGCCAGTTGCAGGCCGGATTTGTGTTGACCGACCTGTTCGAAGACAAGGACCGCAACCCCTCGGAAGGGGGTCGATCACACTATTTCAGCACCTGCATCGCCACGCGGGCGCTGAAACCATAGGGGGTAGTGGTCTCAAGCCGCGTCAGCGACCTTCAAAGTCTCGCGCAGTTCGCGCTTGAGGAACTTGCCGTTGGCGTTGCGCGGGATCGGCGCGTCCAGCATCCAGATGTAGCGGGGGATCTTGTGGCGCGCGACCAGCGCGGCCAGAGCCTCGCGGATATCTTCCGGCGTTACAGTGGTTCCCGGTGCAGGCAGGATCGCCGCACCGACTTCCTCGCCCAGCCGGTCGTCCGGCACGCCGAACACACAGCATTCGGCGATCCTGGCGTCCTGGTGAATGACCGCTTCGACCTCGGCGCAATAGATGTTCTCGCCGCCGCGCAGGACCATGTCTTTCTTGCGGTCGACCAGGAAGATGAACCCCTCGTCGTCCAGGTAGGCCACGTCGCCAGTGTGCAGCCAGCCGTCGGTGATCGAATCGGCGGTGGCCTCGGCGCGGTTGATATAGCCTTTGATCACCGACGCGCCGCGTACCCACAGCTCACCCGGCTGGCCGGGGGGCAGATCCTGGCCTTCGTCGTCCACCACGCGGGTCTCGAAGGTCGGCATGGCGCGGCCGCAGCTGGCCGGTTTGTCGACGAAGAAGTCGCCGGAGATCGACGTGATGATTCCCGAGGTTTCGGTCATGCCGTAGCCGGTATTGGGCCGGGCGGTCGCGATGGTCTTGTCGATCTTGTCCACCAGATCCGGCTGAAGCTGCGCGCCGCCGCCGCCGACCGAAAGCAAGCTGGAGGTGTCGTACTTGTAGAAATCTGGGTGGGTGATCATCTCGCGTGCCATCACCGGCACGCCACCGGCCGAGGTGCACCGCTCGCGCTCCACCAGCCGAAGGGCCTCGCCGGCATCCCATTTGTACATCAGCACCATCTTGCCGCCGCCGGCAGTGGTGGCGTAGGCGCCGCAGTTGTTCGCAGTCACATGGAACAGCGGCGTCGTGACCAGGGTCGAGGGGATCGGCGGCGCCACAGCGGGGTCCGGCACGACCCCGGTCGCGCGCTGGGTGGCCAGGGTGTGAACCTGGCCTGAGAACATCATGTTCATCAGGTTATTGATGCAGCTGCGATGAGTCAGCTGTGCGCCCTTCGGGAACCCGGTCGTGCCCGAGGTGTAGAAGATGCAGACGTCATCATCTGGATCGACGGCCACATCCGGCAGGGTGCCTTGGTCAGCGATCACCTCCGCCCAGGCTACCGCGCCGGGGGGCGTTTCCTTGACGCGGGTCGCAACCAGCAAGGTCTCGCCCAGCATCCCAGGCTGTTCGTTCAGGCGCGCAATCCGCTCGCCGTCGGCAAATAGGATCTTCGGTTCAGCGTCCTTCAGGCCGAAGGCCATTTCGGACGTGGTCCACCAGGCGTTCATGCCCACAACCGCCACGCCGATGCAGGCACCGGCCCAGTAAAGCAGCATCCATTCCGGATAGTTGCGCATAGCGACGGCGATGCGGTCGCCCGGCCTCACACCGCGGCTCCACATCCAGCTCGCGATGGCGGCGACCTGGCGGTGGGCTTCGCCGTAGGTGATCCGCTCGTCGCCGAACACCAGATAATCCCGCTCGGCGAAGGCCGCGGTGGAAAGCCATAGGGCCCGGACTGTAGGCGGTGAGTTCTTGAACATCCTCGCCGGCGCACCCCGCACCTCGATCTCGATGACTTCCATCGGGGCACCCGGGCCGGTCAGCTCAGCCCAGGCGGTGTTCAGTTCGGAATAGTGCATTCGGTATCATCCCATGAGAGCCAGCGTCTTCGCGCCTGGTCACGGACAAGCTCATAGCTCACCCGACGGGAAGATCGCGAGCCCATATTGTGTTGAGTAGGCCCTCAGCCCTTCTCGACTGGCTCCACGAGAAAGTGGCGGCCCTCGCGGTCTTCGATCTCTACCACCCAGACGTCAGGGTCGATGCGGGCGGCGCGGGTGACATAGGCGTCGAGGTCGGGTTCGTGGCGCGACGCCACCGGGTCCATCCAGACGCGGTCGCCATCGCCCTTGGTGGCTTCGGCCAATAGGCGCGCCGTACCGTCAGAGCGATTGAGTATTTTTACCAATACGGCACCGGCGTTGGGATCGCCCTTGCGCGCCACCACCGCAAAGCCGCCGCCGATCTCAACGCGGCGGATCAGGGCGCCGACCCAGATGTGTGTGGAAAGATGCATCGCGCCGACCATGCACCGAAGCGGCACCCGCGCGTCAATGTTGTTCGCCGTCAACCCTGGATCAATACTGTTGAGGTATTTGCTTTCGCCTCGGCCCTAGGGGCCAAGTCAGAAAGACGACGCATGACGAGCACGCGCAGAAGCGCGAAGCCGGCGTCTCGATGGATGGGGTTGTTGGGTTTGGCCATGACGGCCGCCCCCGGTCTTGCGCGTGCGCAACCGGCCGACCTGTTTGTTGAGCGTACGGCCACCAGCGTGGCAGGCACCCGGTGCGGCCTGTTCACGCCGCCTATCGCAGCCGCCCTCGCCGCCTCGGCCCAACAGGCGCGCAGCGCGGCCTTACGAGCAGGGTCTGATCCCAAGACCTTGGCAACATTGGAAGCCGACGCCCGGTCGCGGGCAAGCCGGCTGGCTTGCGACAATCCCCGAGTGATCGCCGCCGGCGCCCGGGTGCGTGATGCCTTCGCGAACTATCAGAACATGGCGCGGATGAGCTATCCTGGCGACAACGCTGACTGGCGCGCAGACCGTGGTTCGGGCCGGGCTGCCCGGTGGCGACTCGCGCAGGACAGCCGCTTCGGTGCCGACCGCATGACCTTCGGCCTAGCCGGATGGGACGGAGCCAATGGCCTACTGGCCGTCGCGACTTTCGCCGACGGACAGGCCCCGTATGCGGCCCGCTTGGTGTTGCGTGATGCCAGCCGCACGCTGGGTGCCTATCTGCAAGCCACCGGCAAAGCTGTGCCTCTGAGCCGCAAGCTTCCACCCCGCGCAGCGACCCGCGCCTATATGGCCGAGGCGCGCAGCCCGGCCAGCGCGGACCTGCTGGCGAGGGACGTAACCGCCGGCTGGGCCTTCCGCTTCCCTGCCCTGGCCGCCCAAGCCCTAGCTGACCTGGACCCACGTGAGGCGGTGGCCGTGGAGTTCCTGTTCTCGGGCGAGCGCGTGCGTACCGCCTACGTCGAAGTCGGCGACTTCGCGGCGGGCCGAGCATTCCTTCAGATCGCCACCCGCTAAACGCCGCTTGTCGTCGATCTGATCGCTCAACTTGCCTTAAGTGTCGGCGCGACCGCGCCTATATGGTCGCGTCGAAAACTTCGGCACCGGGCGTGTTTTTGCGGATATTCTCAATAGCCTTTTTGGCCCCGGACTTTGAAGAATAGCTGTCGGTGGAAAACACCACTTCACCGTTTTGAACGAAACGCACCCGGTGTTCGCCGACCTTGTCCTTGTAGATCTCGAACCTATGGGCCAACACGCGTCTCCTGTTTCAGGGGCTGCAATAGCCCTTTGACACTCAAGTCTACCTCTGGGGCCGCAGGGTCAACCGCTGAAACAGGAAATCGGTGTGGGCTCGACTATCCCTTGGCCGGATTGATCAGGTACTTCTCGCCGGTCGCGCGACGATTGTACGCGGCGATGACATCCAACTGTAGAGCCTCCTGTAGCGAGATTTCCGCCGTGTAGTGGCTGGCGAAGGTGGTCTTGAGTTCGTCGGCCACGCGTTGGCGCAGGCGCTGGACCTCCGCCGGGCCGATCTTGGCCAGGAAGGGCGTGAGCAGCCACCCGCCGATACCCCAGGCCATGCCGTAGGCGCGCGCCAATTCGGTCGGCGCGGTGCTGAGGCCGCCGTAGATGTAGAGCTGCTTGTAAACGCTCGAGCCGTAGCGGCTGTAGGCACCGGGCTTGGAATTGGCGGCCTGTTCCATGGCCGACAGGATCTGACTGCCGAGCTTGCCGCCGCCGATGGCGTCGAAGGCCAAGGTCGCGTCGGTAGCGGACAGGGCGGCAACCAGTTCGGCCATGAAGTTAGCCGACGAGCTATCGACCACGTGGGTGGCACCGATGTCAGTCAGGATTTTCGCCTGGGCAGGACTGCGGACGATGTTCACCAGTTGGACGCCGTCCTTGAGGCATATCTTCTGTAGCATCTGGCCCAGGTTGGACGCGGCCGCCGTGTGCACGAGGGCGGTGTGGCCCTCGCGGCGCATCACCTCGACCATACTGAGCGCGGTCAGGGGATTGACGAAGCAGGACGCACCATCTGCCGACGTCGCGCCTTCCGGCAACGGCAGCACATCGGCGGCGCGCACCGTGCGGTACTGGGCGTACATTGCCCCGCCCAGCAGGGCTACGCGCTTGCCCATCAGAGCTTGGGCGGCCGGATCAGATCCGGCGGCGATCACCACGCCCGCGCCTTCATTGCCCACCGGCATGGATTCATCGACCCGCGCCGCAACGGCGCGCATCAAGCCCGCCGGAACCTGGGCGGTGACAACGCCGCCCGAGGCCTTGGCCGACGACATATCGGCCGGTCCCAGCAGCAGCCCCAGGTCAGACGGGTTGATGGGTGAGCCCTCGATGCGGACTAGAACGTCACCGTCGCCGGGTGCCGTCACCGGCGTGTCTACCAGAGAGAGTTCGAGTTCTCCGCTGGACTTTACGATCGAGCGCAGTTGCAATCCGCTGGTCGGAATATTGGCGGCCATCTTGGCATCTCCCCACATGTTGTTGTTTTTCGAGACTGGCACATGGCCTCTCCAGGGCCTCGGCGCAATCCCGGTCGGTGCGAGAACTGCCCTGAAATGACCTCAATCCGGGCTCGTCTCGGACACAGGCGGACGGTCTATTCAGCTTCGTCGGCTGGCCCGCTTCCGGTCCGGACCTCAACAGCCCCCCAGCCCCCCCTGATCGGGTGTCGGGCCAGTCGACGCCCTTCCCCAATTCATTCAAGCATCCTACGAAGGCCATCCCTTCCCTGGAATTGCCCATGTCCGCACGCCTGCCCCCCGCCATCGCCGCCAGCTTGGCCCTGAGCGCCTGCGCCACGCCGCCGACGCCACCCGCCGCGCCGGTCACCTATTCAGGAACCGCCCAACAACAGTGGGAACAGGGCCAAGCCGCCTATGAAGCCTGGAGCGCCAAGCGCACCGGTTGGAAGGTAACGGACAGCGGCCTGCAGTATCATCGCGCCAAAACTACGCGCGGTGCCAAGCCTGAGCCGGGTGCCACCGTCACTATCCATTATGTGGGCCGCTTCATCGATGGCCGCGAGTTCGACAGCTCCCGGGCGCGGGGCGAACCCGCCACCTTCCCGCTGCCGCGTCTGATAAAGGGCTGGCAAGAGGGCGTTCCGATGATGCGGGTGGGCGAGGTTTGGGATTTCGTGATCCCGTCGGAGATCGCCTACGGTGACCGTGACCGCGCCCCGATCCCGCCGGGTAGCACTCTGTTATTTGAGATCGAACTGGTCGCGATCCCCGGCGAGGACGGCTAACCCAGAGGTCTAACCCGGTGCCCAGCCGGTCAGGGTGATGATCTCAAAGGTGGCACGCAGTCGACCATCTTCGCCGGCGAATCGTTCGGCGTAGATTTCGGCGGTGCGCGCCAACAGGGCGCGGGTCATCGGCTTAGGATGGCGATCCGCCAGCACGCTGGTCTCGCCCATTTGGCGTAGGTCCGCCATCAGCCGGAGCGGGTGCTCGTACGACACCGAGACCTTGTCCACGTCCGCCACAGGTTCCTTGAATCCGGCGCGGCTGAGTAGTCCGGCAGCGTCGAGACTGTCGGCGAAGGGCGAGACCCGGCTGCCCGCGCCGCCCCAGAGATCGTCCTCCGCCGCCACTAGGGACTGGCGCAGTTCGGTCAGCGACGCGCCGCCGATAAACGCGCAGATGAACAGGCCCCCCGGCTTCAAGGCCAGCCGCGCCTGGATCAGGGCTCCCACAACGTCGTTGGTCCAGTGCAGGCCGGTCGAGGAAACGATCAGGTCTAGGCTAGCCGGTGCGAAGGGTAGCCGTTCAACATCGGCGACCAGCCGGAGTCCGGTCCGGCCAGAAAGCATAGCGGGCGACAAGTCGACTTCGATCAAGGTCTCCACCCGGCCCGGTGCCTCGCCGGCCAGTGCTTCGCGCAAGGCGCCTCGGCGTGCAGAAAGGTCGACGGCGAGTGGAAAGGTGCGCAGGATGGGTGCGAGACGTTCAGCAATATCGATTGCCGCGCGCCGCTGAAGAAAATCCGCGTTCGCATAGCCCGGCGCCGCCCGGTCCAAGCGTTTGCGATGCAGAGTGCGATCGAAGAGCAGGGGAGGAGACGACATGCGTGGCGAAGATGGCGACTTTGTCCCGGCTTGGAAACGGGCCAGTTGGGTTCCGCGCGCTGAGGCAGCCTGGCGTGGGACGCTGGACATGCTGTTTCCACCGCAGGCGCTGGACGGCGGGCCGCGCCCGATGGCCGGCGGTTTCACGTCCGAGACCTGGGGCCGGATTCATTTCCTAGACGGCCCGGTTTGCGACGGGTGCGGCGTACCGTTCGAGTTCGATCCCGGCACACGCTGTGCGGCCTGTCTGGCGAAGCCCAGGGCGTTCGATGCGGCGCGGGCGGCCTGCCTCTACGACGAGACGTCGCGCGAGCCGATCCTGCAGCTGAAACATGCCGACCGATTAGACTTGGCACCGATGTTTGCGCGGTGGCTTTCGCGGGCAGCTCGCGAGTTGATCGAAGAGGCTGACGCCATTGCCCCGGTGCCGCTGCATCCCATGCGGCTATTGCGGCGGCGCTACAATCAGGCCGCCGAGGTCGCTCGGCCGCTCTGCGCCCTCACCGGTACGCCCTATCTGCCCGATGCGCTGATCCGCCGCCGCGCGACAGCGACGCAAGGCGGTAAGTCCGGGTCGGGGCGACGGCGCAATGTGGCGGGCGCTTTCGAGGTTCGACCGTCCCAAGCCCAGCAAGTGGCGGGACAGCGGATCCTGCTCATCGATGACGTCCTGACGACCGGTGCCACCGCAGAGGGCTGCGCGCGCGCGCTGAAAGCCGCAGGAGCCGCCCGCGTAGACCTTGCGGTCATTGCGCGGGTAAAGGAAATCTCCGGACTCACTATATAGGTCGTCAGAAGGACAGACTGGATTAGCGCACATGAGCCAAGTCACCATCTTTACAAAACCGTACTGTCCGTTTTGCATCCGGGCGCTGGACCTTCTGGAGAAGAAGGGTGTGGCGTTCACAGAGGTCGAGGCGGCGTTCGATCCAGACAAACGTCAGGAGATGATCCGGCGGTCGGGCGGCCGCGCAACCTTCCCGCAGATCTTCGTCGGTGAGCAACATATCGGCGGCTGCGACGAGATGATGGCGCTAGAGCGCGACGGAAAGCTGGACCCGCTGCTGGCGGCATAGGCGCGCACCGGGCGAGCACCTGCTTGACTGCGGCAGCTAGGATGGCGATCGGGTGGCCGGCGCAAACTGTTCAAATTGCGCGCCACAATGCCGCAGCCAAATCCCCCTTCGGCTCGACCTTCACGGTCTCCAGCCCCAGCCACCCCGCCATGCACTTCAACTCCACAGCCAGCCGGACCGGCGTCTGGTCCGAGGCCCAGGGTTCGGCGTGGGAGGCCTGGACGATCAGGACGCCAGCTTTGCGGTCGGCCTTAAGGTCCACGCGGGCAGTAATCGCATCGTCTTCGAGGAACGGCAGCACATAGTAGCCGTGAACCCGCTGTTCGGCGGGGGTGTAGATTTCCAGCTTGATACGCACGCCGAACATCCGCTCGGTGCGCTCCCGGAACCAGATCAGGTTGTCGAACGGCGACAGCAGGGCGGCACCCTCAATCTTGCGGGGCAGGCGCGCGTTCGGGTCCAGGAAGGCCGTTTCGCGCCAACCCTTTACCGTGACCGGCAACAAGGCCCCGACCTCGACCAGCTCGCCGACCCGAGCGCGGATGTCCTCCAGGCCCATGCGGAAATAGTCCCGCAGGTCGCGCATCGTTGCCACGCCCATGGCTCGCGCTGCGATCATGACGATCTCGCGTTGCGCCACGTCGCGGGGTGGCGTTGGCAGATCGGTGATCGCCTTCGGATGGACTTTGTGCGGCAGGCCATAGACCCGCTCGAAGGTCCCGCGCCGGGTGGCGGTGGTCAGCTCGCCGGTCCAGAACAGGCCCTCGACCGCGCGCTTGGCCTCGCTCCAGCCCCACCAGCCACCAGCGCCCTTGCCGCCGATCTCCAACTCCGAAGCTGACAAAGGCCCGCGCTGGGCCACCTCGTCCAGAGCGCGGTCCACGAAGTCGCGGCGTTCGCGCAGGAACCGGGCGATGCCCTTCCAGGCGCCGACCCCGTTCAGCGCATCGTCCATTCGCCATCGGAACAGCGGCTGGCTGCCGAGTGGTAGCAGCGAAGCCTCATGCGCCCAGTATTCGAAGAGCGGGCGCGTCTTACCCCAGGCGAGGTCCTCCAGCATTTCACGCGGATAGGCACCCAGGCGGGAGAAGGCCGGCAGGTAGTGGGTACGCGAAACCACATTGACCGAGTCGATCTGAATAACGCCCAATCGCTCCACCAGTTGGGTGAACTGGCGGCGGGTCACCGGGCCGTCGCGCGACTTGCCGAACCCCTGCGCTGCCAGGGCGATCCGGCGGGCTTCAGCGGCGGTGAGGGTATCCTTCATCCTGGGTCTCCGGCGGAATCGGCCAGATCAAGCTAGACACTGAACAAAAATAGAACAAGGGTTCGGTAACCAATGGTTAACGATGCGCGAGCCAGCCGCTGCGTGGCGGAACGTATGCAGATTTCTCAGCGCTCCAGCCGCCCATCCGAAAGCGCGGCCGTATCGAAGGTGTACAGTACGTCAGGATCAGGCTTGGGCACGGTCTTGGCGATCGCCTCGGGTGCCAAGGTATGTAGAACGTGGCGCAGGATGTTAGACCGCGCCTTGGGCTTCTTGTCCGTATGCACCACGACCCACGGCGTCTCAGCGGTGTGGGTCCGGACCAGCATATCGTCACGCGCCTTGGAGTAGTCGCCCCACTTTTCCTGAGCGACCGCGTCGAGCGGACTGACCTTCAGCGCTTTTAGCGGATCATCGACCCGGGCCTTCAGGCGCTTGGCCTGTTCGGATTTGGAGATATCGAGCCAGAGCTTGACGATCCGTAAGCCGGTTCCGGACAGCATCCGTTCCAAAGCCGGGGCATCGTCCAGGAACGCCGTCTGCTGTTCCGGCGTACAGAATCCCATCACCGGCTCCACCCCGCCGCGATTGTACCAGGAGCGATTGAGGATCACGAGCTCGCCGGATGAGGGCAGATGCTCGACATAGCGCTGAAAGTACCACTCCCCCCGCTGGCGATCCGTAGGTTTCGGCAGGGCGACCATGCGGGTATTCCGCACTGATAGGAATTCGGTCAGGCGTTTGATCGCGCCATCCTTGCCGGCGGTGTCGCGGCCCTCGAAGATGATCAGGTCGCGCTTACCGCTCTCAATCGCGTGCTGCTGATAGCGCACCAGGGCGATCTGCAGGGCTTCGGTGTCGTCGTTGTCGTCGGATTTAGCCATGTGCAGAACCTATGCCGGAAGTGGGCACCAGCGCTAGAAGAGGCGGCATGATACGCCTCTACACACAGCACGACTTGGTCGCCGGCGCGGCATTGACGTTGGATGACGGGCAAAGTCGGTACCTCGCCGCCGTGATGCGGCTCGCGGTCGGTGACGAGGTCGCCGTCTTCAATGGTCGGGACGGCGAATGGCGCACAACCCTGGCAAGCGTCGGCAAGCGCACGGTGGTCCTGACCGCCCTTTCGCAGACCCGTCCGCAGACCGTCGGACCGGACGTCGAGCTCATCGTCGCCTTGGTGAAGCGCGGCCCGCTCGAGACCATCGTCGAGAAAGCGACTGAGCTGGGCGTTCGCGCGATCCACCTCGTCACGACTGAGCGCACCAACGCTGACCACGTCCGCCTCGACCGGCTACGGGCCATCGCTGTCGAGGCGGCTGAGCAGACCGGGCGGCTGGGCGTGCCGGGTGTCGCGGGGCCGGTGAAGTTGATGCCGTTGCTGGCATGTTGGAAGCAGGATCGGCAGCTGATGTTCTGCGACGAAGCGGGTGATGCACGGCCTATACTAGAAGCGCTCTCCCCTCCCCTCACCGGGTCGCTGGCGACCCGGCCCCCATCGCTTCGAGAGCCACCCCCAGGGGGGGGGGATGGGGAGGGGGTAGGGGCTGGGGGTGCTGGCTCCAAGTCCTGCGCTCACACCCCCACCCCCGGCCCCTCCCCGGAATGGGGAGGGGGGGCTTGGGCAGTCCTGATCGGGCCGGAAGGTGGGTTCTCCTCGGGAGAGCGCGACCACATACGTTCGCTGCAATGCACAGTTCCGGTCAGCCTCGGGCCTCGAATCCTCAGGGCCGATACTGCAGCGATCAGCGCGCTCACGCTGTGGCAGGCTACGCTGGGGGATTGGCAAAGCCCCCCTTGAGCTTGCCGGATTTGCACCCACCTATCCTAACAGCGTAAAGACGCTGCCGCGCCGAATGTTGTTTCGGGCTTGGGCGGCGCGGGCGGGGAGAATTCACTATGGCCGACACCGTCTGCGACGATCGTCCGCTGGTCTTCGAAGACCTGGTTGAATGGATGGCCGAGGGTGCCAAACCGGCTAGCGAGTGGCGATGCGGCGCTGAGCATGAAAAGTTCGTATTCAGGCTGAACGACCATGCGCCGGTTCCCTATGCACCTGGCGGCATCAAGGCGCTGCTCGACGGCATGACCCGCTTTGGCTGGACGCCCGTTATGGAGGGCGACAACGTCATCGCCCTGGAGCGCGGCAAGGCCAATGTCAGCCTGGAGCCCGGCGGCCAATTCGAGCTGTCGGGTGCACCGCTTGAGACCGTTCACGACATCTGCGAGGAAACCGGCCAGCACCTTGCCGAGGTAAAAGTCGTCGCTGATGAGTTGGGCCTGGGATTCCTGGGTCTTGGCTATTCCCCGATCTGGCGTCGCGACCAGGTGCCGGTGATGCCCAAGGGCCGCTACAAGATCATGCGCGAGTACATGCCCAAGGTCGGCGGCCTGGGCCTGGACATGATGTTCCGCACCTGCACCGTACAGGCGAACCTCGACTTCGGCTCCGAGGCCGACATGGTCGCCAAGTTCCGCACCAGCCTGGCGCTGCAGCCGATCACCACGGCCTTATTTGCCAACTCGCCGTTCATCGAGGGCAAGCCGTCGGGCTTCCTCTCGGCCCGCGCCAATGTCTGGACCGACACCGATCCGGACCGCACCGGCATGCTGGATTTCGTGTTCCGCGATGGGTTCAACTTCGAGACCTACGCCCGATATGCGCTGCAAGTGCCGATGTATTTCGCCAAACGCGGTGACCGATATATCGACCTAGCGGGTCGCTCGTTCTCCCAATTCATGGAGGGCAAGCTGGCCGAGATGCCGGGCGAGCGTCCGACGATCAAAGACTGGGCCGACCATACCACCACCCTCTTCCCCGAGGTGCGTCTCAAGAAGTATCTGGAGATGCGCGGCGCCGACGCTGGGCCCTGGAGCCGGCTCTGTGCGTTGCCCGCCCTATGGATGGGCATCTTCTACGATGCCCCCGCTCTGGCTGCGGCCTGGGACCTCTGCAAGGATTGGAAGATCGAGGACCATGAGCGCCTGCGCGCCGACGTCGCGCGCCTGGGCTTGAAGGCGGAGATTGCGGGCCGCACGGTCCAGGACGTCGCGATCGATATGGTGGCTATCGCCAAATCCGGACTGAAAAATCGCAATCGCCTGTCTGGTGGCATGGTCGACGAGACCAACTATCTCTCGGAGTTGGAGGAGATCGCCGCGTCCGGCATCACGCCCGCCGAACGCCTGCTCGACCTCTACAACACCCGCTGGGCCGGGGATGCGGGGCGAGTGTTCGACGACTTCGCCTATTGAGTCGGCACAGGAAGGCCACACTTAACAAGGTCTGAAATGTAGGACTAAATTTCTCCCGGGCTATTCCCGAAAGATGATTGTTCTCTATTGAAGGGCAAATCCCGCCAACTGCGGTAAAGACATTCTTGTCCGGCACGTCATCCTGATCGCTCCAGTGTGGGAGTGGGTCGGCTGCAATGCTGAAGGCGTTTACGAAACACCCTGAGACGGTTGGCGAGAGCTACTTCCAGCATCTGGCCTCGGCGTCCGGGTATGCGGCCACCATGGCGGCTGGCGCGATGGCTTGCCTGCTGCACGGCCTGTTCCCCTTCGCTTTCCAAACCTCAGGCAGTCGCCGCATTCACGAACTGCATGAGCGGATGGTCACCCATCGCACCGCGCCGAAGACGGAACAGTCAGGCAAGGCCGCTGCGATTCCCGGACTGTTGGTCGCCGGTGTCCTGACCCTGACCGCAACTCTCGTGGCTAAGGCGTTGAACCAGCCAGTGGCGCCCTTCGCTCTGGTCGGCGGTTTCCTGATTGCGGCACCGCTTGCCGGACGTTTTGATCTCAGCCCTGGCCTCAAGGTCGCCGGACGGCCGCTACTGCGCGCCGGTGTGGCCTTGTTGGGGCTTCGTATCGCCCTGGGCGACATTGCCGGGCTGGGCGTTCAGACCCTGCTGATGGTGCTGGGCTGCGTTGCGCTTACCCTCGCCCTCGGCTCAGTGATCGGCCGGCTGTTCGGCCTACCGCGTGGCTTCTCGATGCTCTCCGCCGCGTCCACGGCGATCTGCGGTGCCTCGGCGGCCATGGCGGTCGCCTCCGTCCTGCCCAAGTGCGAGGAGACCGAGCGCCAGACCGGCTATGTGGTGGCCGTGGTCGCTACTCTGTCGACAATCGCCATGTTGATCTACCCGATGATCGCCCATCTGGCGGGCTTCAATGCCAGCGCCGCTGCAGTGTTCCTGGGAGCATCGATCCACGATGTCGCCCAGGTGGCGGGGGCGGGCTATTCCGTTTCGCCCCAGGTCGGCGATATGGCTGTGACGGTGAAGCTGGTCCGGGTCTCGCTGTTGGCCCTGGTGGTCGCCGCCGTCGCGTTCAGCCTCGCGGATGCCAAATCCGAGGTCAAGGGCCCCGGCCGCGACGTGCTCTTCCCCGGATTTGTGATCGCCTTCTTCGCGCTGGCAGCGCTGCGCAGCACCGGCGTGGTCCCGGCTGAGGTCCTGCCGGTGGCCACCTTCGCCTCGAACCTGCTGATCGGCGCAGGCGTCGTCGCGGTCGGGGCCAAGACCTCGATTGCGGGCCTGAAGTCCATGGGCTGGCGTCCGCTAGCGGCCCTCTCGACCATGACGCTGCTGCTCTGCGGCTTGGCGTTCGGTGCCGCGACCCTGGTCGGCTAACACGTCACCAGATCTTCACCCGGTTCTCGGGCGCGATATACAGCTTGTCACCGGGCTTGATGTCCCACGCGTCGTACCAGGCCTGAATGTTCCGCATCGGCCCGCCGACGCGATAGAACGACGGCGCGTGCGGGTCGCTGGCGATCTGACGACGGGTAAAGTCCTCCCGCGCCTTTTCGCGCCAGGCCTGGGCATAGCCGAGGAACACCCGCTGATCACCCGTGAACCCGTCGATCACCGGCGCGGGCGCGCCCTTCAGCGAGGCGTGATAGGCGTCAAGCGCCAGCGCCAGCCCGCCAAGGTCGGCGATGTTCTCGCCTAAGGTCAAGGCACCCTGCACCTTCACCCCCGGAAAGGGCTCGAAAGCGTCAAACTGCGCAGTGAGCCTAGCCGCCTGAACCTTGAACTTGGCGGCGTCTTCCGGCTGCCACCAGTCGGTCAGGACGCCGCGGGCATCGGCCTTGCGGCCCTGATCGTCGAAGCCATGGGTGATCTCGTGGCCGATCACCGCGCCCACTGCGCCGTAGTTCACCGCCGGGTCCGCATCCGGATCGAAGAACGGCGGCTGCAGGAAGGCGGCCGGGAAAGCGATCTCGATGTTGAACAGGTGGTAGTAGGCGTTGACGGTCTGCGGCGTCATGCCCCACTCGGTGCGGTCTACCGGCTTGTCAAACCGTGCGACCTCGCGCCGCCACTGAAAGACGTTTGATCGCATGACATTGCCGTAGAGGTCGTCCGGCTTCATCTCCAGAGCCGCATAGTCCAGCCATTGGTTCGGGTAACCGATCTTCAGACCCAGCCGGTCCAGTTTCTCCAGCGCCTTGGCCTTGGTCGCGGGGCCCATCCAGGCCAGGGTCTCGATCCGCCCGCGCATGGCATCGCGGATGTTCGTCACCAGCGCCATAGCCGTGGCCTTGGTTTCAGGCGGGAAGTAGCGGGCGACGTAGACCTTACCGACCGACTCGCCCAGCGCGCCGTCCATCCAGCGAGCGGCTCGCTTCCAGCGCGGTGCTAGCTCCTTCTGGCCGCCCAGTTCCTTGCCCTGAAATTCAAAGCGCGCATTGACGAACCGCTTAGAGAGGTAGGGCGCGGCACCATCGGTCAGGTGAAAAGCCTGCCAGGCCTTGAGGGTGTCTACCGGCGTAGCCGCATAGATCGCGGTGATCTTTGGCAAGGCGGGCTTGGTCCAGACAATGATCTTGTCGGTTTTCGGCAGGTTCGCCGCCGCCAGATAGACCTTCCAGTCAAAGTCGGGCGTATAGGCGGCCAGCTCGGCCCGCGTCATCGGATTATAGGTCTTGTCCCGGTCGCGCTGCTCGACGCGGGTCATGCTGGCTTCCGCCATTCTGGTTTCGAAGGCCACGATGGCCTTGGCGTTCTCCGCTGGCTTTTCCCAGCCGATCAGGGTCAGCATCCGAGCGATGTAGGCCTCGTACTTAACCTTCTTGTCCGCGAAACTTGGTTGCAGGTAGTAGTCGCGGTCGGGCAGGCCCAGCCCGGAATTCGAGGTCAGCAGCACGTACCGGTCTGGTGCCTTGGCATCGAGGAAGATCTGTACCGGCAGGACCGAGGTAAAGCCCGTGGTGTTCGACTTGGCCATCAGGACCGTGAAATCCGCCCGCGTCGTCACCTTGGCGATCATCGCCAGCTCCGGCACCAGCGGCTTGGCGTCGAGCGCCTCGATGCGGGCCTCATCCATGAAGGCCCCGTAGGCCACAGCGATCTTCGCCGCGTCAGGGTGGTCCAGCTTGCCGGTCGCCGCCTCTTCCAGGATCGCGTGAACGCGCGCTTCCGACAGTGCCTGCAGCGTGTCGCCAGACCCGTAGCGGACGCGGTCGGCGGGGATCTCCGTTCGCTCGGCCCACTTGCCGTTAGCGAACCCGTAGAAGTCATCGCCAGGCTTCACCGAACGATCCATGCCCGCCATGTCGAAGCCCCAGGTTCCATACTTCGGCGAGGCCAGCGAGGTGTCCTCAGCCCAGGCGGGCTGGACGGCCGCGAGAAGGGTGATTGCGGCGCTAGCGGCCAGCAAGGATCGGCGAGTCTGGATGAGCATTCAGATAATCTCGGATGCGGAGGTGGCGTTTTCGGGGCAGAAACCTGCCGTTCGTCAGAGGTAGAGCGCCCGTCGGCTTTTGCAACCTCGCGGACCGGTCTACCGTTGGTACGCAGACTTGGAGGTTCCCCATGCGCCTGATTGTTGCCGCCGCCCTGGCGCTCTTCGCTGTTTCGCCCGCCCTTGCTGCCACGCCGCCCAAGGTCAGCATCAGCGACTACGGCCAACTGAAAACGCCGCTACCCTACCCCTATGACGAAAAGGCCGACGCCAGCGCTGACCTCAACCGCGCCCTGGCGAAAGCGAAGGCAGGCAAAAAGCTGGTGCTGATCAAGATGGGCGGCAACTGGTGCGGCGATTGCCGGATCCTAGACGCGACTATGCGCCTGCCGGAAATGAAGGCATTCCTGAACCGCCACTACGAGATGATCAGCGTAGACGTCGGGCACTTCGACAAGAATCTGCAGATCCCCGCGCGGTATGG
>JAYTWT010000333.1:0-7492 GCA_043743295.1 Alphaproteobacteria bacterium
CCCGTGGCGTGATCTTCGCCAGCACAGGACCCATCTGTCGGCGGCGCTGCATCAGATCATAGTCCATCTGCAGGCCTAGCCAGAAGCCTTCGCTAAGACCCCAATAGCGGGCGAGGCGCAGGTCGGTGTCGGCGGTGACGGCGCGTTTGCCCAGTACGATCTCGTTGATCCGCCGGGGCGGAACGCCGATGGCGCGCGCCAGCGCCGTCTGGCTGAGCGCCAGCGGCTTCAGGAATTCCTCCATCAGGATTTCACCCGGTGTCGGGTTCGTCAGGAGGTCAGAGGCGTCAGTGCTAGTCGCAGATTTCGACGTCATCGCAGTGTCCATCGTTCCAGCGGAAGCATATCCGTCGTCTATCGACACCACCAACGCCTCACCCCACAATCGCATCCGCGACCATTGCCTGGGTGATGTCCTGCAGACGCGGCATGCCGTCTTGCAGCATGCGCTGGATCATGCCGACGAACAGGATGTCGTTCTGCGGGTCGATCCAGAACCAGACACCGGAGGCGCCGTCCCACTGATAGGTCCCGCGCCCGACGCGCGAGCCGGCCGCGGGCGGGTCGAAAAAGACCGCGCCGTTGAACGCATAGCCGCGCCCCGGTCCGATCTTCTGGAATCCCGCGTCGACGCCGCGATCGATGATGGCTTGCGGCAGATGGTTGGCGGTCATCAGCGCCACCGCCTCTGATGACAGGATGCGCACGCCCCCCGCCTCACCGCCGCCCAGTAGCATCTGCGCAAACCGGGCATAGTCCTCCAGCGTGGAATAGAGCCCGCCGCCGCCCGAGGCGATCTTGGGGATCACGCGCGGATCGCGGGCAAAGCTGGAGTTCTCAAGCACCGTCAGCGTCGGTACATCGTACTTGTGGTAGAGTGTTGCCAGTCGAGGCAGCTTCACAGTCGGCACATAGAAATCGGTATCGACCATATCTAGCGGCGCGAAGATCTCTTCCCGCATGAAGTCCGGCAAGGTCCGCCCGGTCAGCCGCTCCAGCACCCCACCTTGCAGGTCCATGCTCAGCGAATAGCGCCAGGCGCTGCCCGGTTGATGCGCCAGCGGGACCCCGGCCAGACGAATGGCGAACTCGGCCAACCCCTCCGCTTTCCAGACCCCCGCAGCCCGATAGGCCAGGTCGGTGGCATCGGGCACCGCGCCACCGATGCCGTAGCCGAACCCGGCCATATGGCTCATCAACTCACGCATGGTGGGAGGATGATCCAGCGCCGCCCCGCCCGGCCCGGTCAGCTCCGCAAATTCCGGCAGGTGCTTCATGATCGGGTCGTCCGCCGACCATAGGCCCCGGTCGTGCAGGATCATCATCGCCGCCGCCATCACCGGCTTGGTCATCGAGAAAATGCTGAGGATGGTGTCGAGCGCCAAGGGCTCGGCGTTGGCGATATCCTTCACACCAATGACCGCGCGATGGACCACCTTGCCGTGACGCGCGACCAGGGTCGACACCCCCGCCAACTGCCCGTCTGCCACGACCCCGGCCAGCATCTGATCGATCTTAGCCAGCGCCTCGGCGGAGAGCCCGACGTCGGCAGGCAAGCCCTCGCCCAAGATCATGGTCATGTGAGGTTCCTTACCGGTCTGGATCATCGACCAGTTATGGCGCAGAGCGGCCAGGGCGCAACGGGATTGATCGCTGGACTCGCTCGCCCATCACCCCGCATCGTCGCCAAAACAGAAACCGCTCCGAGGAAACGTCTATGACCGCTTTCGAAGTTCTGGCCGAGGGGCTGCAGTTTCCCGAGGGGCCCATCTCCATGCCGGATGGATCGGTGATCCTGGTGGAGATCGCGCGCGGCACGCTAACCCGGGTGTGGAACGGCAAGGTCGAGGTGATCTGTCACCTTGGCGGCGGGCCAAATGGTGCGGCCATTGGCCCAGATGGTGCGGTCTACATCTGCAACAACGGCGGCGGACCCGGCGCTGGCCCCCTGCCCGGCCAACCCCGCATCCAGGGCGGCATCGACCGCGTTGACCTGGCGACGGGTAAGTTCGAGCGCCTGTTCGACACCGTCGGCGGCCATCTGCTGTCAGCACCCAATGACATCGTCTTCGATCGCCAGGGCGGCTTCTGGTTCACCGACCTGGGCAAGATCGAGGGGCGGATGCGGCACATCAGTGGCCTCTACTACGCTGCGCCGGGTGGCGGGCCAGTCACCGAGTGGTCGTTCCACGGCACCGGCTATAACGGCGTCGGCCTCTCGCCGGACGAGAGCGTGGTCTACGCCGCCGAGACGTTCACCGGCCGCCTGATCGCTTTCGACCTCACCGCGCCGGGTCAGTTGATCAAAGGTGGCAAGGGCGGACGATTGGTCGGCAATGCGCCGGGCCGCGCCATGCTGGACAGCTTGGCTGTGCAGGCCAACGGCGACATCTGCATCGCCGCCCTGCCCGATGGTATCTGCACCATGACCCCTGCGGGCGCTTGTACCCTGACCCCGCTGCCCGACAAGATGACCACCAACATCTGTTTTGGCGGCGCGGACATGAAGGATGCCTATGCCACGCTGTCTGTCACGGGGCGTCTGCTGAAGATGCGCTGGCCAGAGCCGGGACTAAAGTTGAACTTCGCGGCTCGATAGGGGTCAAAGTTCCCAACCCTTGCGATAGGTTCGGCTGAGATATTGATTGGCGTCGGGCACGTTGCTGATACGGCCCGCCGCGTCGTCCCATTCGATAGCCTGATCGGCCTTCAGCGCCACGATCCCTAAAATCATCGTCTCATTCAGTCGCACACCGTATTCGAACGGACAGGAGGCGGGCTCCTCGCCGCGAATGGCGCGGATCCAGTTCATCTCGTGGCCGCCCATGCCGCCGATCACGCGCGGCAGGGACTGGCCAATCTTCTTGGCGCGATCCTCCAGGCCGGCGCCGATCAGCACCGGCTTCTCGCCATAGGTGTCGTGCATCAGCATGCCGTGTTGGCCCACGAACAGCACCCCACCGTCCGGGCTCATCTTCAGATTGGCCGGGAAACCGGACGGCGTTGGCGGCAGGATGCCGCCGTCGTACCAGGTCATCTCCAGTTTGCCGCCGGTGATACCCGTCTTGGGCGCGGCCCCGAACTCATAGTGGGTGACGCTGGCCAGCGGAAAGCCGGTCAATTCGTCCGGACGCTTGGTGCTCCAGAGGTTGGAATTTCCGGGCCAGCGGGAATGCCGGGTCTCAATCCTGGTCGGTAGGCCAGGCTCCAGTGCCCAGAACGGGAAGTCGATCAGGTGCGCGCCCATGTCGCCTAGCGCGCCGCAGCCGAACGGGACCCAGCCGCGCCAGTTGAAGTGCGCATAGTCGGGATTGTAACCCCAGTCGACGGTGGCCGGACCCAGCCAGGTCGGCCAGTCGAAACCCTCGGGCGTGGCCAGGTTCGGTGGCTTGGCGATCCCCTGCGGCCACACCGGACGGTTGGTCCAGACGTGAACCTCCGAGACCTTGCCGATCACGCCACCGCGGATCAGTTCAACCACCCGGCGGCCATCGTCGCCGGAATGGCCCTGACAGCCCATCTGGGTGACGAGGTTTGGGTTCGCACGCGCCATCGCAAGCAGTCGCCGCCCCTCCTCCACCGTGTAGGTCAGCGGCTTTTGAACATAGACATGCAGACCCCGCTCCATGGCCATCCGGGCGGCCACGGCATGGTGATGGTCGGGCGTAGCGATCAGGACCGCGTCGATGTCCTTCTGGGTGTCGAACATCCGGCGGTAGTCCGTATAGCGGGTAGCCTTGTCGTAGGCGTCCTTCAGCGGCTGGCGGTCCGGGATCATCTGAAACTGGCGGTCCAGCAACGAACGCCAGACCCGGCCATAGTCCACATCTGCCGTGGCCACGATGTTCTGGCCGGTCAGCTTGGCCATGTTGGCCGAACCTTGCCCGCCCGCCCCGATCACCGCGACATTGACCCGGTCGCTGGCCGCCAACTTCCGCGTCGCGCCCAGCGCCGGTGCCGCAAACGCGGCCGCGCCAACCCCGGCCAGCAAGCCCCGCCGCGTGGTTCCCGTTCTCATCGTCCTGCACCTCCCAGCACTTTGGGCAATTGGGCGCCGGATGGCGGCGGATGGCAAGAGTGAGTGAGCGGCAGGTTCTGGCCGATGGGGAGGCCGCATGGCGGAAACCACGGAAAACACGGAATTCACAAAAGGGGACTGGGCTGCGCCACCCCCAAACCGCTCATTCCCGCGCAGGCGGGAAACCAGGCCCTAAAAGCTCCGCCACACCGCAGAAAGCGCAGAACCACGCGGCGCGACCTAAGCCTCCTCGCCTCCGCGAAGCGAGAGGGAGAGGATTGGGTCGGCTGGGCTGACTCCGGAAGGTAGTCGAGGACCCGCAGCGGCGCCGCTCGGGGGCCATGGCTGCCCCATCCGGTGGCAAACGTCTGCACGCACCGGCCCTCACCCTATCCTCTCCCTCTCGGGCTTCGCCGGGGGCGAGGAGGAGCCCGCCTCGTCTAGGCCCGCCGACCCCGCCCCTTTTGGATAAATGCCGCTTGCACGCTCCCGGAACGTCGCTATATTAGCTTTTGCTCGATTTGAGCAAAAGTAGATGTGCGTCTGGATCCACTTCTGGACGCCTTTTATTTGGCCCAATAAATGCTCAATTTGAGCATAAGGGGGTTGAGATGGCTGCCGACGGTTTCCAGTTCGCGTTCACGCCCGAGATTGAAGCGGCCACCGCCCCCGCATGGGAGAAGGTAAAGCACCACGTCACGCCGATGGAATGGCGCCTCCAGGCCCCGCTGATCGCCGAGATCAACCGGCTGAAGCGCGAGAAGAACGCGGTCATCCTGGCGCACAACTACATGACGCCCGAGATCTTCCACGGGGTCGGTGACTATGTCGGCGACAGCTTGGGTCTGGCCAAGGAAGCCGCACGCTCCGACGCCGCCGTGATCGTCCAGGCCGGCGTTCACTTCATGGCCGAGACGTCCAAGATTCTCAGCCCGGACAAGCGCGTCCTGATCCCGGACCTACGCGCCGGCTGTAGCCTGGCTTCGTCCATCACCGGCGCGGATGTGCGGCTGATCAAGCAGCGCTTTCCCGGCCTGCCCGTGGTGACCTACGTCAACACCACCGCCGACGTGAAGGCCGAGACCGACATCTGCTGCACCAGCGCCAACGCCGTTCAGGTGGTGGAGGAAGCCGCGCGCCTGTGGGGCGTCGACCGGGTAATCCTGATCCCGGACG
The DNA here is from genome assembly GCA_043743295.1 of Alphaproteobacteria bacterium. Lineage (GTDB taxonomy): Bacteria > Pseudomonadota > Alphaproteobacteria > Caulobacterales > Caulobacteraceae > Phenylobacterium. The sequence continues at coordinate 5,195 of JAYTWT010000333.1, forward strand.
AGTTCCTGGCCCGTAATGTCGCCCGCCAGACCGAGATCAAGATCATCGCCTGGCAGGGCCGTTGCGAAGTGCATGAGCGTTTCACCGCCGCCGATATCCTGGAGCTCAAGGCCGCCTATCCCGACGCTGAGGTTCTGGCCCACCCGGAATGCCCCGCCGAAGTGTTGGAGGTTGCGGACTTCGCCGGTTCGACGGCGGCGATGACCGACTATGTCGCCCAGCGCCGTCCTAAGCGCGTGGTGATGATCACCGAGTGCTCGATGGCCAGCAATGTCGCAGCCGACTCGCCAGAGACCGACTTCATCGGCCCCTGCAATCTGTGCCCACACATGAAGCGGATCACCTTGGAGAACATCTACGAGGCACTGCTGTACGACCGCTACGAGGTGACGGTGGATCCCGTCATTGCTGACCGCGCCCGGTTGGCCGTCCAACGCATGATCGACCTGCCACGGCCGCTCATTCCGGCGCGCTATGACCTGTTCAAGGCGCGCCACCATGTCGACGTTGAGCTGATCTGATGACCCTCCTCCGCCAAAGCTACGCAGGGCCCATCACCGATCCTTCGAAGCGCTCGAAGGGAGCGAAATAGGATGATCCAGCGTATTCGTCATGATGGGGTGCTGGTGGTCGGCGCAGGGCTCGCGGGCCTCTGCGCCGCCCTGGCCGCCGCGCCGACCAAGGTTCTGGTGTTGACCGACGCCCCGCTGAACCACGGCTGTTCGTCGGCCTGGGCGCAAGGCGGTGTCGCGGCAGCGCTCGGGGCGGACGACGCCCCTGCCCTGCACGCGGCGGACACCATTGCAGCGGGGGCAGGCCTCGTCGTCGCCGAGGTCGCCCGACGCTTGGCCGAGGATGGGCCCGCAGCGGTACGTCGTCTGGCCGCGCTAGGCGCGCCCTTTGACCGGACAGCCGACGGGGGTTTTGCGCAGAGTCTGGAAGCGGCGCACTCTCGAGCCCGTGTGGCCCGTGTGAAGGGCGATCAAGCCGGTCGCGCGATCATGGAGGCCGTCAGCGCCGCCGTGCTGTCGGCACGGCACATCACGGTGCGGACCGGCGCTAAGCTGACAGGCCTGCTGAAAGACAGCACAGGCCGTATCCAAGGCGTCAGCGCCCGCATCGCCGGCAAGCCGGTGGAGATCACGGCGCGCGCGGTGATCCTGGCGACCGGCGGTGTCGGCGGTCTCTATGCCGTCACCACGACACCTGCAGAACTGCAGGGCGATGGCCTCGGTCTGGCTGCCCTGGCCGGCGCAGTGATCGCCGACCCGGAGTTCGTCCAGTTCCATCCGACGGCCATCGACATCGGCCGCGATCCCGCACCGTTGGCCACCGAGGCGCTGCGTGGTGAAGGCGCTGTCCTGGTCAATGGTGACGGCGAGCGGTTCATGGCCCGCTATCACCCGGACGCCGAAATGGCCCCGCGAGACGTGGTGGCCCGCGCCATCCATGCGGAGCGCGAGGCCGGTCGCGGCGCGTTCCTGGATGCTCGCTCGGCCGTGGGCGCGCACTTCCCGGACGAGTTCCCGGCGGTCTTCGCAGCTTGCATGAGCGGCGGCATCGATCCGCGTGTGCAGCCGATCCCAGTTGTTCCAGCCTGCCACTATCACATGGGCGGGATCGCCACGGATGTGGACGGTCGCACCTCCCTGCCTGGCCTCTATGCTGCGGGCGAATGTGCCTCGACCGGGGTGCACGGCGCCAACCGGCTGGCGTCTAACTCCCTGCTGGAGGCGGCCGTGTTCGGGGCCCGCGCGGGCCAAGCCGCAGCGTCAGAACCAGCAAGCGCTACACCCTACGCGACGGTTACCGCGCCGGAATTGCTGCCAGCTGCGCTTGCGATCCTGCGCGAGGCTATGAGCCGGGACGCCGGCGTGGTGCGGAATGAAGCCGGCCTGACGCGGCTCGTAGGCATGATCGACACCCTTGAAGCCGAGCACGGCCGTTGCGCACCCCTGGTTGCGGCCCGGCTAGTGGCCGCCTGCGCCCTGGCCCGCCGCGAAAGTCGTGGGGGTCATTTTCGTGAGGATTTCGCCACCGCCGGCGAACCCCATCGGACATTCGTCACCCTGGAACAAATCGCCGCGCCCAGACTAAGGTTTGCCGCAGAATGATCGAGCCGCTTCCCGACCTCCTGATCGTGCCGATCGTTCGCGCGGCGCTGGCTGAGGATCTCGGCCGGGCCGGCGACCTGACCGCCCAGGCCTGTATCCCGCTGGAAACCCAGCTCACCGCCCAGTTCGCCACGCGTCGTGGTGGCGTCTTGGCGGGCTTGTCGTGCGTTCGTCTCGCGCTGGC
>JAYTWT010000334.1:0-1939 GCA_043743295.1 Alphaproteobacteria bacterium
TCGACCAGGGTGCCGTCCAGATCGAAGGCGATGACGGCACCCTCCAGGACATCAACCGCCATGGATCAGCGCCGTCGCCGCCTCCAGGCCTGCCGCATAGTCGCTGAGCGCCTGAGCGGTCAGGCCGATATAGGTGGCCGCGTCGTCGAACCGCCGCTCTTCGATGGCCTCGCGCACGCCCGGCAGGGTCTTCGCGCCATAGCCGGTGAACCGCCCCGGGGCGTAGACCATGTTCTTGTACCAAGGCCGGAAGGGTAGGCCCTTGTCGCGCAGAAGGCGCTGTTCCAGAGGCAGGAGCGCAGCGTCCAGCGCGGACTTCTGGGCTGGTGTCAGCGTTGCGGCCTTGTCGGCCAGGGCTTTGTCGAATGTGGCGGCACTGGCTTTCAGTCGTGCGGTCGCCGCGTCGAGGGTTGTGAAGTCCAGGCGTGGCGATGGCGCCAGCGGTGCGGGATCAGCGCGCGAGATTGTGGGGTCGTCGGCCAGCTTGTACGCCCCGGCGGCCAGCAATTTGGCCCGGGTCAGGGCTTCATCGCGCTTGCCATCGGCTAGCTTCTTCACCTCGTCGAGGTAGACGCTGACAGTGTCGGCGAAATCTCCGTAGCGCTGAAGCGGGGTATCGGCGTCCGCAATCCGCATCACCATCCGGCCCGTCACCTTCGCAAGGGCTCCGGCATAGGCATGGCCGGGGTCAACGAAGCGGCTGTGGTGTTCATAGGTGTCGTAGGCCGAGTGATAGACCCCGCCGCTCTCACCTTCACCGCCGAATCCTAGGTTTAGGGTGGCTAGGCCCAGGTTCTGCAGGAAGCTGGAGTAGTCGGAACCTGACCCCAGGGCCTCGATGGGCAGGTCTCTGGCCGGGTCGGCGGCGATCTTGCCGAGCGCTACAGCGCGCGGGTTGCCGGCCTGCTCGATGCCCTGCACGCTATAGGCCGCGCGCAGGCGTGCGCCGACCGACACGCCAGTCTGCGGGTCGGTCACATCGCCCGCCACCTGGTTCACGAAGTGCTGGTAAGCGTGACTACCCCCAACGCCCAGGAAGCCCCGGCCGTTGCTGTCGGAGTTGATATAGATGACGGCCTTGGCCTTCAGTTCGGTGGCGTGGGTTTCGGCCCATTCGGTGGAGCCCAGCAGCATCGGCTCCTCGGCATCCCAGCTGGTGTAGACGATCGTGCGCGCCGGTTTCCAGCCGCCCTTTACCAGGGCACCCAGGGCCTTAGCCTCGTTCATCATCGCCACATGGCCGGACAAGGGATCGCTGGCCCCGAACACCCAGCCGTCGCGGTGGTTGCCGCGGATCACCCACTGGTCAGGCTTGGTGCGGCCCTTCAGCGTTGCGATGACGTTGTAGGTTGGGGTCAGTTTCCAGTCAGAGATCACCTTCAGGTGGACCTTGGCCGTCTCGCTGCCGCCGACGTGATAGGTGATTGGCAGGCTTCCGCGCCAGGCGGCGGGGGCCACCGGGCCTTCCAGCGCCTGGAGCAGTTTGGTCGCGTCGCCATAGGACAGCGGCAAGGTGGGGATCTTCAGAATGGTCTCGGCATCCGCGCGCGCTACGCGCTTGGCGTCTTTCGTGGAGCCATAGCCGGGCGTGGTCGGGTCGCCCGGGAAGGTGGTCATGTCGGCGACGGAACCGCGTTGGAAGCCCTGTGGAGGCCGGGCCGCGCCTTTGGGATAAACGTCGTCGGTGGAATAGCCGTCGTCGCGGGGGTCGGAGTAGATGATCGCGCCGACCGCGCCGTGCTCCTGCGCCAGCTTGGGCTTCAGCCCCCGCCATCCGGCCCCATAGCGGGCGATGACGATCTTGCCCTTCACCGACAGGCCCAGGCGCTCCAGGGCGTCGTAGTCGGCGGGCATACCGTAATTCACGTAGATCAGCGGCGCGGTCACATCCCCGTCGCCCTGGAAGGCCACATAGGCAGGCAGTTGATCCTTAGTACGG
>JAYTWT010000335.1:0-3053 GCA_043743295.1 Alphaproteobacteria bacterium
GATGCGGAAGGCCGCCCTGCTCAGCCTGATCCTCCTCGCCTGGCCGGTCGGCGCAGCGGCGAAGCCGCCTGTCTTGGTCGAACTGTTCACGGCCCAGGGATGCGGCACGTGCACAGACGCAAACCTCTTTGTCGGCAAGCTGGCGGATCGATCTGGTGTCCTGGCCCTGACCTTCTCGGTGGATTACTGGGACTATCTGGGCTGGACCGATACCTTCGCCAAACCCGAATATGCCGCGCGCCAGCGGGCTTACGTGACCCGCCTGAAGTTGCGTGAGCCCTATACCCCCCAGGTGGTGGTTGAGGGTCGACAAGAAGCTCAAGGCCTGAAAACCGCCGAGGTCGAGCGCCTGATCCGCGCCGCCGCCGCCCAACCGCACAAGGCACCGGATATTCGGTTTGTCGGTACCCGTCGGGTGGATGTCGGCTCGGGCGCGCCGCAGCGCGCCGCCGCCGACGTCTGGCTCATTCGCTACGATCCCCGCGCCGTCGAAGTCGCGGTCAAGGCGGGTGACAATCGCGGCGAGACCGTGGTCCAGCGCAATGTGGTTCGCCAGATGAGGCGGCTGGGACCCTGGCGCGGCAAGCCGGCAGCTTTTCGTTTGCCGCCAGGAGTTGATGGCGGGCTGAAGACCGTGGTGGTCGTTCAATCGCCGCGTGGCGGGCGTGTGCTGGGATTGGCCGAGGCCAAATCCTGAACCCTAGATGCTTGGAGGGGTGTCGGCTGGCCAGTCCGCCGATCCCGAGGGGCTGGGGGGCTATTCAGGGGCTGGAACCGAACGGGGTTACTGACCAACCGACGGTCACAACCTGACCTGTTGATCTGGCGGTGGCGCGACCAAACTGAGGTCATTTCTGGGCGAAAATGCCAGACAAAACTCACGAAAGCGGGTGGCCCGAATACGGGTTCTGGGGTTAGATTCGCGGCGATGGCATTAGAACCGCGTTTCGCCGCCCCTCGGCAGGCTGGCGTCTTCTTCGAGCGGCGCGAACTTGAGCGCCTCCTGCGCCTCTATGGCCGCATGGTCGCCGCCGGCGAATGGCGCGACTATGGTATGGATGGCCTGACCGACAGCGCAGTATTCTCTGTTTTCCGCCGCACGTCAGAGGCCCCGCTCTACCGGATCGAAAAGCGACCGGCCTTGGCGCGCAAGCAGGGTGCGTGGGCGATCATCGGCCAGGGCGACCATATCCTGCGGCGCGGTCATGACCTGGAGCAGGTGCTGCGCTTCTTCGACAAGGGCCGGTTCGCGATCGTCGAGTAGGCAACGCTACAGCATTTGCTGCAGCACCCGGTCCGGCGGCTTTTCGCCATCCATCCAAACCTTGATGTTGATGATCACCTTCTCGCCCATCTCGACACGCGCCTCGACGGTGGCCGAACCCATGTGCGGCAGAAGAACCGCATTAGGGTTTTTCAGCAGTTTGGGGTTGATCCGGGGTTCCTGCTCAAAGACGTCCAGACCTGCTCCGGCGATGTCGCCTGACGCCAGAAGATCGGCCAGCGCCGCCTCGTCGATGATCTCGCCCCGCGCCGTGTTGATGATCACCGCATGCTTCGGCACCAGCTTCAGGCGGCGGGCCGACAACAGATGGAAGGTGGCCGGCGTGTGTGGTGAGTGGACCGAGATGATGTCCATCCGGGCCAACATCTGGTCCAGGCTGTCCCAGTAGGTGGCTTCCAGTTCGTCGGAGACGCGCGAACTGACGGGCTTGCGGTTGTGATAGTGGATTTGCAGACCGAACGCCTTGGCCCGACGGGCGACGGCGGTTCCGATCCGGCCCATGCCGATGATGCCCAGGCGCTTACCGCCTAACCGGCGGCCCAGCATCCAGGTCGGTGCCCAACCAGTGAACTCGCCAGCCTGGACCGCATTGGCCCCCTCGATGACCCGGCGCAGCGTCGCCAACATAAGGGTCAAGGTCAGGTCAGCCGTATCTTCGGTCAGGACGCCCGGTGTGTTTGTCACCATGATCCCGCGTGCATGCGCCGCGGCGACATCAATATGATCGACCCCGGCACCGAAGTTGGCGATCAACTTTAGCCGTTCGCCCGCCTTCTCAATCAGGCTGGCATCTATCTTGTCTGTGATGGTCGAGGCCAGAACGTCACATCGCCCAACGGCCTCGATCAGCGTCTTACGGCTCATCGGCGCGTCGGTGAGGTTCAGCTCAGCATCGAATAGTTCGCGCATTCGGGTCTCGACCGAATCCGGGAGCTTGCGGGTAACGATAACTTTCGGCTTGCGGTGGGCCATGTGCGTACGGAAAAAGTAACCTTCCCGCGCCACACCTGGGCGCTGAATTGCCAGACCCTTAGCAAAGGGCGGCGGCACGGCCAAGCGAGGCGCAAAAGGTGAGACGGCTTCATGGGCTGGTGACCAGTTTTTCGGCAATGCTGGCTTCGACTGTTCTGGCCATGACGGCTTTGCCGTCGCAGGCCGCTGAGCGTCAGACGCCGTCAGGTTTTGCGGTGCCCCGCTACGTGACGCTGAAGTTCGCCAAGGTGAACGCGCGCAAGGGCCCAGGGGATGATCACAAGCTGTTGTTCGTCTATCGCACCAAGGGACTCCCGGTTCAGGTGATCGCCGAAACGGCGGAATGGCGGCGCGTCTGCGATCCGGAGGGTCAGGTCGCCTGGGTACACAAGCGGGTAACCGACGGGCGACGTGCTGTCATCAATGTGAGTAAGACCCCCGCCCCGATCCTCCACAATCCCAAGCCCGATGCCCGCACCGTTGCCTATCTGAACGTCCGTGCCATGGCCGAACTGGACCGCTGTCAGAAGGGCTGGTGCCGGATTGATGCAGACGGCGTAAAGGGTTGGGCCCCTGAGGGCTCGATCTGGGGCACCGCCCCGGCGGCGCAATGTCGTTGAGGCCGCGCATAGGTGCGTGCTAGGGCGGGCGCCTCGAGAATTTCAAGGCGACCTCAATGACCGACGAAGTGTCCCGGCCCTCCAGCTTCAGCTTCGAAGAGCTGATGTCCTGCGCGCGGGGCGAGATGTACGGCGAGGGCAACGCCAAGCTTCCGGCGCCGCCGATGCTGCTGTTT
>JAYTWT010000336.1:0-3473 GCA_043743295.1 Alphaproteobacteria bacterium
TGGTCGGGGTTTCGCCGCCAGTCGTGGTGTCGATTGCGGCGAAACCCGCCCCCGCTTCATCGGCTCCGAAATAAAGGAGCCGGCTCTCCGCCGAGGCGGCGGCGCTGGCGGAAAGCCCCACCAGAGCGGCAGCCGCCAGTCCAGATACCATCCTGCGCATGGATCATTCCCCAGGCGGGATTACCCGCTGGTGTGGAGATTGACCAAACTAGTGGCCCGCGCACCAGCAATAACATGCCAGGCGGGCAAAATGGTCAGGAGCGCGGAGTGGGTACAATTGCTTGTCAGACGGAAACGCAAATTCGGCCTCATGGTCGCCAAAGCCGATGATTGGCAGTTCGGCAATTGACGCTGTGGGTTCGAATTTCCGCAGCACCATCTGTCGATTTGGGAATCCACTTTGTAGACACCTGCTAGTGTAGGACTATCGGTAGCCTCCATGGTCAGGGGCCGCATGTTCGGATGCTAAGATGCCCTTGGGTGATGATCAGTCTTTGGACGCAGCCGCGACCGCAAAACTGAGTTTCCGGCGACCTAGAGGTCTGACGGCTCTCACGCCAAATAGAATGTCAAGTGGACGTTTGGCGGCCGTGGTTCTGTTCGCGGCAATTTTTCCCGTATCAGCGGCGCACCCTCAGTCGGACGATGCCCCCGGACGCTTGCTCGGACAGGCCGTAAGTGGGGGTGACTTGGTTGCAATGCGCGCCTTGTTCGACAGCGGTCAGGCCACTGCGGCTACGATCATAGATGGCGAGCAGAATACGGCCCTGCATATTGCCGCCGAGCGCTGCAATCTCTCGGCAGTAAGCTATCTTCTTTCCAAGGGGGGTGATCCAAACCAGCTGAACAAATGGGGGGATTCGCCCCTTCATATCGCCAACGTTCGGTGCGGCGCGGGAACCAGCACTGCGACCGCGCTTGCCTCTGGTGCATCAATTGGTGGTGGAGGTAGCGGCTCCACGCCCGTATCGCCACCGCCGCGCCGCCAGCAGGGGCCTTGTGTGGCTGAGGGCCAAATTGGCGACGTCATCCACGGTCAGGGTGCGAGCGAACCAACCTTTTTGATTCCGATTATCATTGACCCCGTCTGTGAAGGCCCGTGTCAGGGACTGATCCGCTATACCTATACCTTCGCGATACGCGATGGCGGTTCGGGCAGTGGCTCGGGCCTAAAGCCCTGGTCCAGCCGCGATGAGGAACGAGTGATCGTCCCCACCAGAAATTGGTCTACCAGCTGCCCTAGCGGACTGTCGGCCTGCTACCTCACTGACTACGAGGTCACATCGGTCAGCTGCCACGGTTAGGGGCCGGACCTGTGTCGGACACCACGCCCCAGGCCAGTTTCCAGGAGCCGTCGGGCTGGAGTTTGTAGCCAAGCACCCAGTTGCCATTCTCGACTCCCGCCTGATGCGTGACCGGGTCAGTGTAGGTATAGGCGTAGGTCGCCCGGTAGACGGCCATGTCGCCGGCGGCGGCCACATCGACCACCGGATCAGACACTGTGACCTTGGCCGAGGCATCAGCCACCTGCGTTTTCGTCAGCGCCAGGTCTGCCTCGGGCCCGACCACGTTCGGCTGGCCATGGAACATGCCCACATAGGTCGGCGAGTCGTGAGCGACCGCTGCTTCGGCATCGTGAGCGTTGAAGGACGCGATCAGGCCGTCCATGTCGGCGGTGAGCGCTGCCGCGATCTTGGCGGTGTCGACCGCTGGCGCGGCCGCGGGTTTGGTGCAGGCGCCAAGCGTACCAGCCAGTAGGGCGGCCAGCGTGAAGCCGGCGAATTTAGATTTCGTCATAACAGCGCCCCCTCCCCGGGGCGGAGCGACTATCCGCCTGACCAAACGGAGGGTCAACGACGTTAGGGAAAGGTCGGTCAGGGGCTTTTGTCGCGGTCAAGCTTTCGGCTTCAAGCCCGAGTATGGCTCCCGACTTCCGCCCTTGGCTCACCGTCCCGGCGAGTGATACGTATCGCCGTTCTTGGAAAATCGAGGCGAGCAGCATGAACCCGAATAAGGCTTTGTGGGAAAAGGGTGACTTCACCCAGATCGCCGCAGGAATGCGCGAGAGTGGTGAGAAGCTGATCGAAAGCCTCGACGTAAAAGTGGGGATGGACGTTCTCGATCTGGGGTGTGGCGACGGCACAACCGCCCTTCCGGCAGCGCAGCGTGGGGCCAGGGTTCTCGGAGTCGATATCGCCGAGAATCTTGTGGCCGCCGGCAACGCCCGTGCGGCCGCTGCAGGCCTGGAAAACCTGCGGTTTCAGGAGGGCGACGCGTCCGATCTTCGGGATCTAGCTGACGAAAGTTTTGACCTACTAGTGAGTATGTTTGGTGCGATGTTCGCGCCTCGGCCGTTCGATGTGGCGAAGGAAATGGTGCGTGTCACCCGTCGAGGGGGCCGTATCGTCATGGGGAACTGGATTCCCGGCGATCCGACTCTGGTTGCCCAAGTGCTGAAAACGAGCGCTGCCTATACGTCCCCGCCCCCTGAGGGATTCATCAGCCCGGTGACGTGGGGTCTTGAGGACAACGTTCGGGAGAGATTTGCAGCGGCGGGCGTTCCGGCTGACAATATTATTTTCGAGCGGGCGACTTACGTCTTCAGCAATGCTTCGCCGCCGCGCGAGCTACTTCAAACCTTCAAACAGTATTACGGCCCGACGATGAATGCGTTCGAGGCAGCCACCAAGGATGGAAGGGCCGAAGCGCTTGACGGCGAGCTAACCCAGATTTTCGAAACCCTCAATCTTGGCGGAGAAAACAGGACTGAAATCCCTGCGACGTTCCTCAAGGTCGTCGCCACAAAGCCATAGACCCAGTCCGCGCTGGGTCGCAACCTGACAGGACGCTGTTCAGTCTCCGGTCTTGATGGCTTGGATCGACGTTGAATTTGCCGGGATCTCCTGGCCACCCCATTCAGTCATTCGGTCCGTCCGCTCGTCGGATGGGACCACCCACCAGAATCTCGCCCCTATCGTCGCCGTATGCTTCCGGGGAGGAGCGGCCGCTTCAGGCGGTGACTTCCCTCACAGCGATCCTCGCGATCAGACGGAAGCTGGATCAGCCAGTCGCAATAGATCGACGCGGACCAGAAGCTGAAGATCGGCCGACCCCGGCAGGTCTGCGGCGGACCGATGCGGCGGGATTACGTCGTAACCAGCGCGCAATACTCGTTAGTAACTTGCGCCGCTGACATCACCGCCAAGAGCATAGCGGCCACCGATCACAAACTGCTCGGCACTCATGGCGACGTGCTTGGCAGCTGCGCGGACGTCGCGTTCACGCCTCTCGAAGGGCTGGGACTCGGCAAGGGCGCGGGCTCCGATCAGATCATTCACCCGCAGCACGACGCCCACTGCGACTTCAGCGGCGTGAGAGCAGGCAAGCCGGAAGTCGATCCGGGCCGCGACCAGATCAGAGCCCTCGCTTTCGACGGACGCGCACAAGGCCGACATTGCTGACCGCATGTAGGC
>JAYTWT010000337.1:0-3649 GCA_043743295.1 Alphaproteobacteria bacterium
CGTGTGCGCGCCGTGCGCGACACCAACCGTGACCGGCGGTTCGAGATCGAGACGGCCTATGATTTGGCGACGGTGGATATCGGGGCCTCGATCAGCCACGCCGGGTGCTGCCTGACCGTGGTGGAAAAGGGCGAGGGCTGGTTCGCCGTGGAGGTGTCTGGCGAGACCCTCTCGCTGACGACGCTGTCGGACTGGACGGAGGGCCGTCCGATCAATCTGGAACGCGCCGCGCGGGTCGGCGATGAGCTGGGCGGCCACATCGTCTCCGGCCACGTGGACGGCCTGGGCGAAGTGGTGGCCATCGCCAGCGAAGGCGGCTCGCACCGCGTCTCGATCCGCGCGCCGCGCCCCCTGCATCGGCACATTGCTTCAAAGGGGTCGATCACTGTTGAGGGCGTCTCGCTGACCGTGAACGAAGTCGAGGACGACGTGTTCGGGGTCAACCTCATCCCGCATACTTGGGACGTCACGACCCTAGGAACGCTGACAGTGGGCGCACACGTCAACCTGGAGATCGACATGCTGGCGCGGTACCTCGCGCGCTGGCGCGAAACGGCCTAAGAGACGCCTCGAATTGCGCCCCAAAGGATTTTCCATGAGCGATGAGCCCGTCCGCATCCTGATCGTGGAAGCGCGCTTCTATGATGATCTGGCCGACGCCCTGCTGGAGGGCGCAACCCAGGCCTTGACCGCGTTCGGGGCGGAATACGATGTGGTGACGGTGCCGGGTGCCCTTGAGATTCCAGGTGCTATCGCGCTGGCCGAAGAGGCCGGGCATGGCCCGATGGGCCGCCTCTACGATGGTTATGTCGCCCTGGGCACCGTGATCCGCGGCGAGACCTATCACTTCGAGATCGTGTCCAATGAGTCCGCGCGCGGACTCATGGACCTGACGGTCGGCAAGCGGCTTTGCATCGGTAATGGCGTCCTGACGACCGAGGACGACGAGCAGGCCTGGGCGCGGGCGCGCTTCAGCGAGGGCGACAAGGGCGGCGGCGCGGCCCGCGCGGCCCTGACCATGATCGCGCTGAAGCAGCAGTTGCTGGGCGGCAAACGATGAGCACCAGACCCTCGCGCTCTGTGGCCCGCTTGGCTGCTGTCCAAGCGCTCTATCAGATGGAGGTCTCGTCGATCGGCGTCGAGCATGTGATCCGCGAGTTCACCGAGCATCGCTTCGATCGCGACATCGATGGCGTCGTGCTGGCCTCGGCGGACGAAGGCTTTTTTGCGGATCTGGTGCGCGGCGTCGTGGCTGAACAAGCCGATGTGGATGCGCGGATCGTCAAGCGTCTGGCCGACGGCTGGCGTCTGGAGCGACTCGACGCCACCGTCCGGGCGATTCTGCGCGCCGGGGCGTTCGAACTGATCCATCGCCTGGATGTACCGACCGAAGTCGCCATCGATGAATATGTCGAAGTGGCCAAGAGCTTCTTCGAAGGCACAGAACCCGGGTTCGTGAATGGCGCCCTGGACGGCGTGGCCCGCGATGTCCGGACACAGGCCTAAACCCTTCGACGAGTTTGGCGAAATCGCGCGGCTGTTTCGGCCGTTGACCCGCGGCGCGCCGGGGGCTTTCGATCTGCTGGACGATGCGGCCATCGTGCCCCAGCGGCCCGGCTTCGACCTCGTGGTCACCAAGGACGCCATCGTCGAAGGCGTGCACTTTCTGGACGGCGAGGATGCGGGCCTGATCGGGCAGCGTCTGGCGCGTGTGAACCTCTCGGACCTAGCCGCCAAGGGCGCGGAACCGTTTGCGGCCTTCCTGGCGGTGGCCTGGTCCAGCCGGTTCGGCGAGGCCCAGCGTGCGGCTTTCGCGGCTGGCCTGGGGCACGACCTGAAGGAGGTCGGCGTCAGCCTGATGGGCGGCGATACGGTGGCCACGCCTGGCCCGTTCACGGCCAGTCTCACCGCGCTCGGGTGGGTGCCCGAGGGGCGAATGGTGCGCAGGGCAGGGGCCCGTGTTGGTGATCGCCTGATGGTCAGCGGGCACATCGGCGACGGATGGCTGGGGCTCCAAGCCGCCCGAGGCCAGGTCGCCGATCCGGACGGCTATCTGGCCCGCCGCTACCGGTTACCCACGCCGCGCACGGACCTACGCCAGACCGTCCTCGACCATGCCACAGCTTCTGCGGACGTTTCAGATGGCCTGGTGGCCGACGCGGGCCATATCGCCCATGCGAGCGGGGCGCGCCTGACCTTGGACTTGGACCGAATTCCGCTATCCGCCGCCGCGCGGGCTTGGCTCGAAGCACAGCCTGACCCGCTCATATCGCTGCTGGCGCTCGCCTCCGGCGGCGATGACTATGAGATCGTCGCCTGTGCATCGGTGGCCTTGCCCGGCTTCACTCTGATCGGCGCGGTGACCGAGGGACATGGCGTCGACGTGCGGTTTGCGGGCCAGTCCATCGCGCCCGGCTCCGGCGGATGGCGTCATGGATCAGACATCGGTCAGGACGTCTAGGATGCGGAAACCCAACATCATCGTCATCCTGACCGACGACCTGGGCTTTGGCGATCTAGGCTGCGATGGCGGGCAGCATATCCGCACGCCCAACCTGGACCAGATGGCGGCAGAGGGCGCGCGCCTGACGGATTTCTACGCCTCCGCTAACGTCTGCACGCCCTCGCGTGCCGGGCTTTTGACGGGCCGCTATGCGATCCGCTCCAATCTGGCGCACGAGGTCTTACAGCCCTCGGACACCAAAGGCCTGCCCCGGTCGGAGATCACAATCCCTCAGGCCCTGAAGCCGGACTACGCGACCGCCCTGATCGGCAAGTGGCACCTGGGCCACGTGGCGCCGCACTGGCCGCCGACGGTCTACGGCTTTGATCGGTTCTACGGCCTGGCCTACAGCCACGACATGCGGCCCCTGACGCTGTTCGAGGGTGAGGGCGATGCGGTTGCCGCGCACGAGGGACGTGTCGACCTGCCCAAACTGACAAAGCGCTTCTTCGAGCAGACGCTGGCGTTCGTCGAAGCTCACCGCGATGAACCGTTCTTCGTGCTGCTGGCCCTGACCGCCCCACATGTGCCCTTGCGCCCCAACCCGGATGATCTCACGGGCGCCCCGGCCGGCGACTACGGCGAGGTCGTCGAGGAGATCGACACCAATATCGGTCGGCTGCTGGCGCGGCTGAAAGACCTGGGCCTCGACGACGATACCCTGGTGATCTTCACCTCTGACAACGGCCCCTGGTTCGAGGGCTCCGCGGGTCCGTTCCGCGACCGTAAGGGCGGGGCAGCCTGGGAGGGTGGCTATCGCGTGCCATTCATCGCCCGGCTGCCCAGCCGGATTACAGCAGGCACTGTCTCAAACGGCCTCGCCAGCAATCTGGACTTGTTGCCAACGCTGGTCGCTCTTGCAGGGCTCACCCCGCCGGATGTCGAATTAGACGGACGCGACCTCAGCGGCGTGCTGGCCCGTGGAGAGGCCTCGCCCCACGATGAGGTCGCGCTATTCAACAACAACCATGTGGTGGCGATCCGCTCGGGCAAATGGAAGCTGGTGGCGCGCTCCTACTATCGCACCTTCGATGCGCCGCTGGATAACCTCTCGCTTCTGTTCGACCTGGAGAGCGATCCGGGCGAGCTCTACAGCGTGGCCCGAAACCATCCTGAAGTGCTGGCGGAAATGCGCGTCCGGCTAGA
>JAYTWT010000338.1:0-5224 GCA_043743295.1 Alphaproteobacteria bacterium
GCTAACCGGCAGGCGGCGGGGATTTGGGTGACAGGATAACCTGCCACCGTGCGTAGCTCACGTTACACAACACCTAACCCCACAGCGGCTGTTGCACCACTATCCACAAGCTAGGTCCGCAGTGTCGGCACCTCGCCGATTGCACCGAAGTTACTGATCTTTACATCACCACCGAGAAACCGCGCCACGATATCGAGTTCGCCACCCATGGCTTCAATAAAGCTGCGCAGAGTGCTGACGTACATGTCGGCGCGCTTTTCCATCTTGGCGACGGCGGCCTGGCCGACGTGCAGCGTCTGACCGAGGGTTTCCTGGGTCAGGCGGCGCGCCTGACGCAACTCCATCAGCGACATGTCTTCGCGCAGCGCAGTGGCCTTGGCCGCAGCATTGGCTTGCTGAGTTGGCGTCATGGCCTCGCGCAGGCCTTGAAATGCGTTGCGGCCGGTCTTCGCCGTAACGTCCCCGTTCAGAACGGCAGGCTCTCAGGCGGTTCAAACTCCCGGCGCCTCGACGGAAACCCCCTCCGTCAGTGCCGCTGACACCGCCCCCTGATCGCGCTGCGCTCTGGGGGAGGACCCGTTTCGGCCAAGCATGAGTTGGACCAATGTGTTGGACTAACTTGTGGCGGACAGCTAGGGTCGCGCCATGACCCTGCAGCTCAATATCGCCGACGCCAAGGCCAAGCTCTCTGAACTGGTGGCGCGCGCGGAGGCTGGCGAGGAGGTTGTCCTGGCCCGCGCGGGCAAGCCGATTGTGACCTTGACGCCGGTGGCCAGCGCCACAAGGCGCAAGCGCACGCCGGGTGCCTGGGCCCATCTGGGCAAGCTGGGCGATCCCCAGCTGTTCCTGCGCCCTGACCCGGAACTGAGCCTCGACGCCGATGGCCCGATCTTCCCAATGCCGGGCGGCGGCAACCCGCCATGAGGGTGCTTATCGACACCCACGCGCTGATCTGGTTCCTCACCGAGCCGGAACGGTTGTCCGGGGCCGCCGGTGCCTGTCTCGAAGACGAGGGCAACGATATTCTGGTCAGCGCGGTCAGTGCCTATGAGATCGAGTACAAACGCCCCCTCGATCCCCTGTTGCAACGCCTGCCCTTGGCTTTGGAACAGGCGGTGACGGATGAGGTCTTCACCTGGCGCAATATCACCCCGGCAGACGCCATCCGGGCCGGTCGGCTGGACCGCACCCACCGCGATCCGTGGGACCGCATGCTGGCCGCCCAGGCGCTGGAGGACGCTGTGCCGATCATCAGCCTGGATCGGCAGCTGGAGATCTTCGGGGTTCGCCTGATCTGGTGAGGGTGGGGCGCGCGTTGGTGGGGCTTTCGCTGAACGTTGGTAGCTGTCAGAGTCCTTGTAAAGCGATGTGTTGAGGGGGTTTGAGCGGAAGCCCCCTCCACCGCGGAGTTTATCCTCGGGCCGGCATTAAGCCGGACCCGGGGGCGGTCCCCCTCCCCCAGCGGGAGAGGATTTTCGGGGAGTTGAATGATGATCCGGACGATGATGGTTTTGTTGGCCGCGCTGGCGATGGCGGGGGCTGCGCAGGCCAAGCCTCAGGACAAATATGCCACCAACACTGGCGTGAAGATCCACTATGTCGTCGAGGGCAAGGGGCCGTTGGTGGTGATGATCCATGGGTTCCCGGACTATTGGGCCACCTGGAAGCCGTTGATGGCCGAGTTGAACAAGGCCGGGTATCGCACCGCCGCGATGGATACGCGCGGCTATAACCTATCGGATAAGCCTGAGGGCGAGGCGGCCTATGCGATGCCCAACTTGATCGCCGATGTCGCGGCGGTGATTGCGGCGGAAGGCCAGAAGAACGCGATCATCGTTGGCCACGATTGGGGGGCGGCGATATCCTGGCAGGTGGTGTTCAATCGTCCGGACCTGGTGAACAAGCTGGTGATCATGAGCGTGCCGCACCCGGTCGGCTTTGCCCGCGAGATGGCGACCAACGTCGATCAACAGAAGAACAGCCAGTATGCGCGCAACTTCCAACAGCCAGGTTTCGAGAAGAACCTGACCGCCGAGGGGCTGGCCGGATGGGTCAAGGACCCGGCTGAGAAGGCGGCTTATGTCGAAGCGTTCAAGCGTTCGAATTTCACCTCGATGATGAACTACTACCGGGCCAACTACCCGCGTGGAACGGGTGACGCGGTCGCCCCGCCCTCCACGGTTACCGTCGCCAACCCGCCGCGGATCAAAGTGCCTGTGCTGGTGATCCACGGGATGAAGGACACGGCGCTGAACGCCGCCGGCCATGCGGGCACCTGGAACTATGTGGACGCGGACACCACGATGGTCATGATCCCGTCCGCCGCCCACTTTGTGCAGCACGACGCCGAGGCGCTGGTGAACAAGACGGTGCGCGGTTGGCTGGACGAGCGGCGGTAGCGTCCGACGCGCAGGGGTTCCGATTGACGGCGCGGTTAGCTTCCAACCTTTGACTCAAACAGGCACTGCGCCCAAGAAAAAGCCCCGGCACTCTGACGAGGCCGGGGCTTTGTGGTTTGTCGTTGAGATACCGATCAGGCGGCGGCAAACCCCGCCCGGCGGCGGCGCAGCACCGCGCCCATGCCGGCGAAGCCCACCAGCATCAAGGCCCAAGACGTCGGCTCGGGTACGGCGGTGATGGCGGTGATCGAGTACAGCTTGAAGCCATCGTCCCGGTCAGCGGAACCGGTGTTTGCGCTTACGAGCCACGTGTTCGAGTAGTTGCCGCCCACGTCGACTGTACGGGCGCCGCCGGTCGACCCGCCTGGCACGTCGATGGATGTGAACTGGGAGAAATAGCTGCTCGAGAGCAGGCCATCCGTCGGCGCTGTGGCGTTGTGCTTATAAAGCACGGTCGCGTCACTGTCGGCCCCGGCACCGCTTATGTTGAAGGCGTTCAGGTACATGCTGGTCAAATCGACCGCAAAGTTGAACTTCAACAGGATGAAGTCCACCTGCCCCACGTTGTCGACCGTATGTGTGGCGGAGCTTCCGTCCTCATAAGGCTTGGCGGTCACGCCCAGGCCATAGCTGGCACCACCGTAGGCGCCGAGATAGGCCGACTTGATCAGCGGGGTGGATAGACTGTTGGCATTGGTCCAGGCGGTGGCCGTCAACGTCAGGGTCTGCCCGCTGACTGTGGAGCTGTAGGTGCGCACGTTCCCGTTGCTGGTTCCGCCGCCGGATCCGGCAACGTTGGTGCCGCCACCGTCAAGCGCCATCAAAAAGGTCGCGGCGCTTGCAGGCGCGGCAACAGCAATCGCCGCCACAGCAGCGATCCAGGCCATAGTTTTCATTAAATTTCCCCGAGACCGGCTAATTCCAAGCGAATTAACCACGTTCGACAGCGCTGCAATCTCACGGCATAACTTGCCGGACAATCGGATTCGCCTGACACGCGATCCGTCGCGGCCAACACGATCTCTTTAGTTGAGTGCAGACGTATCTGATGATCGCTAGGGAGCGAGCTCGTCCACGGTTATCGCACCAGGACGCTGACGATCAACAGGTTCTATCCCAGCGTCCTGAGCCTAGATCATGTTCAAACCTGGAGCGTGTTTCGCTCCGACAGCCGATTCCCATTTATCGGATCACGCTTACATCTAACGGCTTAAGGCGACGCGCAGGCTGGAGAGGAACAGGGCCACGGCGATAGGTGCCCAGATCAACCGCTCAATCGCGCTGGGCGTGATCAGGTTCAGGACGACGCCGACGCCGAGGAAAGCGACGACCAACCAGATCATGCGGCCTGCCACGGTCCGCCATCCAGGCAGGAGGGCCTCCGCGCGCGCCAGGACCAGCAGGGCGATCAGCATCAGCACGCCAATCTGCACCAGAGCCGCAACCCGCATCGCCGGAGGAAACACCCCCGGAAACGCGCCGCCCATGGCGTATCGACCCCAGGGTGCACCCAAGGCCAGGGCCAGCTGAAACGCACAGACAATCCCGACTAGGGCGGCGAATACCAGGGCGGCGGTGCGGGCGCTGGGCATACTGCAATCTCCCAGTGGGGTCAGGCCAGGTCGCTAAAATCGGGTCCCAACTAGGCCGTCTCGACGTCGAATGCGTCAATGCGGAAAGCTGGAACAGGCACAGCAAATAGATCGGCGCTAAGTGATTTCCCGGCCTTAAGGCACACGCGTCACGTCATTTCAGCAGTTGGGTCGTCGAAAACGGGGATTGAATACCCTTCGACCAACCTAAAGCTGCCGAAGTTTACGCTTGCAGTGCCTCAAAAATGCCTTCTATTAACTCAGTGACCGACGATATCTCGGGCACCAAGAATTATAAAATTGGAGGCGACCAACCCATGATGCGCAATGCACTCTTGGCTTCGTTGTGCCTTTCCCTCTCGCTTATGGCGGGTGTGGCTTGGGCGGCCGACCATGCGGAATCCCCCGGCACAGACGCAGACCCGGCCGCAGACCTCGCCGACGTTTTCCTGTTCGTTTCGCCGGAAAACCCCAAGCGCATGGTTGCGGCGATCACCTTTGGTGGGCGGCCTCTGCCCCGCTCGCGGATTGATAGCGCCTTCTACTGTGACCCTAGAGTGATCTATGTGCTGAACATCGCGCGCGCCAATGCGGCAGGCGTGTTCACGTCAACACCCTCAGTCAAGGTCGTCGCGAGGTTAGGGGCCTCGGTGACTACAGGGCGCTGCGGCATTCAGATTGAAGGGGTGCCTGGGGCCAGCGGTAATATTGTCGGTCCGGCCGAGACGGTGATTACCTCATCCAGTGGTCTGCGGGCGTTCGCTGGTTTGCGGAACGATCCATTCTTCTTTGATGCGGAAGGCTACAACGGGATGATTGCCGCCTTCGCGACGGCGGCTCCAGCAGGCGGATATGTTGTCAATAGCTTCGGCCTTGGGTCCCGACCACGGCGCGATGCCTTCGCCAACCGCAACGTGTCCGTCATTGTCTTTGAAATGGACATCGACACGCTCGCGCCCGTGTCGGGCGGTAGCCGACCCAAGCTTCAAGTGTGGGCCACGACCGCCCGCCGCACGAACTGACCGGAGGCTGAAAAATGAACACGGCAACCAGATTTTCCGGAGCTTTTGCAAGTCTTACGGCGCTCGTGTTCCTGAGCGCTTGCGGTGGTGGATCAAGTAGCAAGCGGGCTCAAACGCCACCGCCGCCGGCCGCCGCGAGCGAATTCGTGTTCGACACAACGCCGAGCGAGTCTGCCCTCTACACCCGGGTGGACCGTACGGGCGCGCCCGC
>JAYTWT010000339.1:0-3266 GCA_043743295.1 Alphaproteobacteria bacterium
TGGACCTGGCCAAGCGCTACTCCGGGCGGGTGCGGATGGCGCAGGTCTCGTTCATTCCGGAAAGCAAGCGCGCACTGATGGCCGCAAAATCCGATGCACCGATCATTGTGCGCCGCCGCACCACCGACACCGAGGACCTGGCCGAGGCCGAGCGCAACCTGCGCGGCCAGATGCGCGATGCGGCCAAGTCCGAGAAGATCGACGGCCTGAAAGGCCTTGCCATCGGCCCCGACGGTCGGCCCCGCGCCCAGCTCAGCCTCTAACCACCACGCATGGCCTCAACGTCTTTCCTGGGCGAACGGATCGATATCGGCGCGCGAAGCCTGCGGGTGGTTCGCTCCGGCCAACGTAGCGATGCCCCGCTGATTGTCTGTGAGCATGGCGCGTTCGGCTGCGCCACCGACTGGAGCGTGGTCCAGGACAAGCTGGCGGCCAGGGGGCTAGCCAGCCTAGCCTATGATCGCGCCGGACTGGGGTACTCCGATGCCGGTCCCGATCCGCGTGACGGGCGGTCCATCAATGATGACCTCGAGGCCCTGCTGGACAGGCTGGGTGAGACCGGCCCGATCCTGCTGGTCGGCCATTCGATGGGCGGATTGATGGTGCGGTTGTTCGCGCTGGAACGCACCCGCAGGCTCGCCGGGTTGGTGCTGGTCGATGCGGTCACGCCAGATGCCCTAGACCTACCTGGCGGCACTGCGGTGGTCGGGGCTTTCGGGCGTGTTTTGCAGATGGCGAGCCAGGGCGCAAAGTTCGGCCTGATGCACCCCGTCTCTTGGGTCAGTGGCAATCTGATTGGACTGCCGGGCGCGGCGGCGGACGAGAAGCGCCGTATCCACGCCCTCGCCAGCCACGCCCATGCCGCAGCCGCCGAGGTGATGAACTGGCCTGCAACCTCGCGGATGGCTGGCGCGGCGGAGCTTCCTGTCGACCTACCCGTCGCCGTGGTGACCGCCGGGCCGACCGGGGCGCGTGGGCCAATCAAAGGCCTGCAAGAGGGCCCCGCAAAGCGGGCACAGCACGGCTACGTTGAGCACGTCACCGCCGCCACCCACGCCAACCTGCTCGGTCCCAAGTTCGCCGACGCCATCCTGCGCGGCGTGGACCATGTGCTGGCAGCTGATAGTTAAGCCGCTTCAATTTTGACTCTATTTGGGCGCGTGGGACGGGGTCCGACATAGGCATTTTTGACTGCACTACGGAATTCTAAGGTAGCCCCGATTCATGGATCGTCACCCAAACATTATGAACGCGGCGTCCAACCTGCTGGGCATCTGCTTTCTCATCATTGCTGGCCTCAGCCTCACCAAGTCCAACAGTAGCTCTCTGGCCGACGAGGTCGCTTGGCTTGCGGCCATGTGTTTCCTCGTCTGCTTGGCGCTATCCTACGCGACCATCCGCAAGCAGGACGAGACCAGTTGGCAGGCCGTCTGGAGTGATCGCATTTTCATGCTCGGCGTCGCGATCTTAACTCTGGCAACCTTGGCCGTCGGGCTTTCGATGCGTTGAAGGCGGGTCGCTGTCGGCACTTCGCGAAGCCGAAACGTTTTAGTCCACCTCCTTGGCAACCAAGCCGGCCGCCATGGCCAGCCGCTCGGGAATTAGGTCGAACGCTGCGCCGGTCAGAGCGGGACACGTTACCAGTCCTCCCACACTAACTCTCACCGGAAGCCCGCCCCTGGCGGCGGCGGGCAGGGTGCGCAGAGCAGCCTGCTGGTCGGGCGGCAATCGCCGCGCCAGCCCGAAGAGGCGGCATACCTGGTCACCAGGGTCAACGCCCGCCAATTCGAACCGGCCGTCCCAAACCAGCGCCCGGCCAGGCTCTAGAACTGCCGGTGCCAAACTACGTCGCACCATTTCACCGGCTTCGCGGAAGATGCGCACCTCGGTATCGTCGGCCTCAAGGCGCGCGCCCGCCAGGGTGGCCTTCACTTCGGCTTGGCCACGCAAAGCGTTGGCGGCGCGTTGGATCGCGGACGTCGCCGGTCGACGGTCGCCGCCACCCGTACAGACCGCTGCCAGAGCGACAAAGCGCTGTGCCTCGTCATCCGGCAACGCGCGTAGTGTCCGGCGCGACAGGGTGATGATTCCGACGACATGCATAGCCTCGGCAGCCACCGCCAAGGGCTGAACGTCCGACGCCGCGGGGTCCGGCCCATTCGCCGCGTCCAGCCGTACCCGGGCGCGGAGTGAACTCGGATGGCTGTTGGCGGGGTCGTCGATCCAGGTCTCGTCGCGTTCCGACAGCCAGGTTCGCAAGGCCGCGCGCCGGATACCAAGCAGAGGCCGCAGCAGGAACAGTCCTCGGCCCTCTGGCCAAGCCGGGGATGGCCCCCAGGTGTGCGGATCCGGCGTTGTCGCACCGGCGGCGCGCATGGCCCTTGCCTCCAGGATGTCGTCGGCAGTGTGGCCCAGCAGCAGGACCTTGGCGCCGGCTTCGCGCGCAGCATCAGCCAACAGAGCTTGGCGGGCAGCGCGCGCCGCTGCGGGAATACCAGCCGTCGGTTTGGGTCCGGTCCATGCCAGTGCGCGGAAGGGTCGGCCCAGTCTTGCCGCAAAGTCTGCGCAGTCCCGCGTCCACTCGGCCCCTTCACGCTGCAGTCGATGGTCCACCGTTAGGATCACCAAGGGGCGATCATGTACCCGCGCCCACGCGTCGGCGATCAGGGTCAAGGCCAAGGAGTCGCCCCCGCCCGACAGGGCGACCGTCAAAGGTCGTTTGGAAGTCGCTGATAGGCGGGCATCCAGGACGGCACCGACCTGCGCTGGACTCAGGCGTGCGGCTTGGCCGGTCACCGGCGCCCGAACAGCCGCTCGATATCGGCCAGCTTCAGTTCCACATAGGTCGGCCGTCCGTGGTTGCACTGCCCGGAGTGGGGCGTGACCTCCATCTGCCGAAGTAGGGCGTTCATCTCCGGCGCGCTGAGCCGCCGACCCGCTCGGACCGACCCGTGGCAGGCCATGGTCGAACAGACGTCTTCCAGACGTTCCTTCAGCGCCAAGGCCTGGCCGTTTTCGGCAAGGTCATCGGCGATATCGCGCACCAGACCGGCGGCGTCGGTCTCGCCCAACAGGGCTGGCACCTCGCGCACCAGGACCGCGCCGGCACCGAACGCTTCGAGGGTCAGGCCCAAAGCGTGCAGTTCGTCCGCGCGCGCCAGTACGCGGTCGGCCTCTGCGGGATCAAGTTCCACGACCTGCGGCAACAACAGCGCCTGACGCACCACGCCGCCGTCAGCCATCTCGGCCTTCATCCGCTCATAGAC
>JAYTWT010000340.1:0-19844 GCA_043743295.1 Alphaproteobacteria bacterium
GCGCGCAGCCCTCTAGACCTATCGTGAAGGCAAGGGAGGCCCTGGTGTCGGACCGCATCGAAAAGCTCTGCGTGGCCAAGAACATGCGGATGACCGAGCAGCGCCGGGTCATTGCGCGCGTGCTGTCGTCCGCCAGCGACCATCCAGATGTCGAGGAATTGCACCGGCGCGCTCACGCCGTTGATCCGCACATCTCTATCGCCACCGTTTATCGCACGGTCCGCCTGTTCGAAGAGGCGGGGATCATTGATCGTTTGGACTTCCGCGATGGCCGATCACGATACGAAGAACACAGCGACGATCACCACGACCATCTGATCGACATGAAGACCGGCAAGGTCGTCGAGTTCGTCGACGAGGAGATCGAGGCCCTGCAGGAAGCTATCGCCCGTAAGCTCGGATACCGGCTGGTCGACCACCGGCTGGAGCTCTACGGGATGCCGATCGAAGAGTAGCTGTGTCGGCGGTGCGCTTGCGCCGCCCCCTTTGCACCCTCATAACGCGCCGATGAGCGAGACCGCGCCCCAGAAGCGCCTCTACATCAAGACCTACGGCTGTCAGATGAACGTCTACGACAGCGAGCGCATGGCCGATGTCCTTGCGCCGTTGGGCTATGGCATGACCGATGATCCGGCGGGTGCCGATCTGGTGGTGCTCAATACCTGCCATATCCGCGAGAAGGCCACCGAGAAGGTCTATTCCGAGCTGGGCAAACTCCGCGACATGAAGGACGCCCGCCGCGCTGAGGGCGGGTCCATGACCATCGCCGTCGCAGGCTGCGTCGCCCAGGCTGAGGGCGAAGAGATCATGCGCCGCCAGCCTGCCGTGGATCTGGTGGTGGGACCACAGGCCTATCATCAGCTTCCGGAACTGATCGCGCGCACCCACCGCGCCCGCGGCGAGCGCCTCGCCGCTGACTTCGCGCCCGAGGCAAAGTTTGACAACCTCACAGCTGCCCGACGTCCCACAGGCGTGACCGCGTTCCTGACCGTGCAGGAGGGCTGCGACAAGTTCTGCACCTTCTGCGTGGTGCCCTACACGCGCGGCAGTGAATGGTCGCGGCCCGCCGCCGACATCGAGGCTGAGGCGCGAGATCTGGCGTCTAAGGGCGTTCGCGAGGTCACCCTGCTGGGCCAGAACGTCAACGCCTACAACGGTCGCAATGAGGCGGGTACAGGCCTGGCCGGCCTAGTGCGCCGCCTGGCCGCGATCCCAGGTCTCGACCGCATCCGCTATACCACCAGCCATCCGCGCGACATGGATGACGACCTTATTGCCGCCCACGCCGAGGTCGACGCCCTGATGCCCTATCTGCACCTGCCGGTGCAGTCCGGCAGCGACCGGATCCTGAAAGCGATGAACCGGGCGCACACCGCCGAGACTTATATCCGACTAATCGAGAAGCTTCGGGCGACCCGGCCTGACATGGCCATCTCCGGCGACTTCATTGTGGGCTTCCCCGGTGAGCGCGAAGCTGACTTCGAGGCCACGCTGCAGCTGATCCGCGATGTGGGTTACGCCGGAGCCTTCTCGTTCAAGTATTCGCGGCGGCCCGGCACTCCCGCAGCGGCGATGCCCGGTCAGGTGGCCGAAGAGGTCAAGACTGACCGTCTGGCGCGCCTCAATGCCCTGCTGGACGAAAACGTCCGAGCCTTCAACGCGGCTCAGGTCGGCCAGATCTTGCCTGTGCTGTTTGAACGCCCCGGACGGAACACAGGTCAACTGGTCGGACGCAGCCCCTATCTGCAAGCGGTCCACGCCGATGCTCCGGAGGCACTGATCGGTCAGATCGTGCCCGTTCGCATCGAGACTGCGGCGCGGATGAGCCTTGGTGGAGTCCTGGCTCTGGAGCCCGCATGAGCCGCGCGCCGGAATTTCTCGCCCTGTCGGACGCGGCGGTGCGCGCGGTCGCGGGGACCAACAGCCGCCATGTGGCCCTGATCGAAGACGCCTTCGGGGTGTTGGTTGAAACACCTGGCGGCGGCGTTGCCTTGAGTGGCGACGCCAAGTCGCGCAGCCAGGCCAAGCGCGCCGTCCAGACTATCGCTGAACGCGCCGACCAAGGTCTGGAGGTCGCCGAGGCGGATGTTCGTGTTGCCATCGGCCAGGCGCGCTCCGGCGGCGCGGCCAAGGGAGCCGGGCAGGTCCTGCCCATTGGCCGTCGGGGTCAGGTTGCGCCGAAGACCCCCAATCAGGCGCGCTATCTAGAGATGCTCAACCAGTGCGACCTGGTGTTCGGCCTTGGCCCCGCAGGTACCGGCAAGACCTTTCTGGCCGTCGCGCACGGCGCGGGGATGCTGCTGCGTGGCGCGGTGGATCGCCTGATCGTCTCACGCCCGGCGGTAGAGGCCGGCGAACGCCTAGGGTTTCTGCCGGGTGACCTGAACGAGAAGGTCGATCCCTACATGGCCCCCGTGTGGGAGGCGCTGACCGACATCTTGGGCGGCGAGCAATTGCGCCGCCGACGCGAGAAGGGTGAAATTGAGGTCGCGCCCATCGCTTTCTTGCGGGGTCGCACCCTGGCTAACGCCTTCGTGATCGTTGACGAGGCGCAGAACGCCAGTCGCGCGCAGATGAAGATGGTCCTGACACGTATCGGCGAGGGCTCGCGGATGGCCGTTACGGGCGATCCAACACAGATCGACCTGCCCCATGTGGGCGACTCCGGCCTCGCCCATGCGGTGGGCCTTCTGGAGGGCGTCAAGGGGATCGGCGTGACCCGCTTTGAAGCCGGAGATGTCGTCCGCCACCCGCTGGTGGAACGTATCGTCCGCGCTTACGACGCCGACGCCGCCAATCGCGGGCGAACCGTTTGATCGACATTGAAGTCGAAGATCCGGCATGGAGCGCAGCGCTCGCCGACGCAGAGGCCTTGGTTCGCGCGGCCGCTGAAGCCGCGCTCGCTAGCCGCCCGGAGATAGACATGCCGTCCGCAGCCGGCGTGACAATCCTGCTCACCGACGATGCGTCGGTCCAGGATCTGAACGCCAGGTTCCGAGACAAGAACATCGCCACCAATGTCCTGTCGTTCCCAGCGTCGCCGAACCCTGAAAACCATCTTGGTGATGTCGCCTTGAGCTATGGCGTTTGCCTGCGTGAAGCGACCGAACAGGGCAAGCCGCTGGCCCATCATCTGCAGCACCTGACAGTCCATGGCGTTCTGCACCTTCTCGGATACGACCACATAGGCGATGATGAGGCGGAGGCCATGGAGGGCCTCGAACGCATAGTGTTAGCAAGACTGGGGGTTCCGGACCCCTATCTGGCCGACCAAGGAGAGCATGATCGACCCTGACCCTTCCAGTCGGCGCGCCCGCCGCCCCCTCCGAGGCCTAGCGGGCCTGTTAGAATTTTTCCGACGAACAGCCGAACAAGCCGCCGATGCGGTTCCCGAGACACGGCAGGAGAGCGGCGGCGAGTTAGTCACCCAGGCGCGCGCGTTCCAAGACCTGCGCGTCGAAGACGTCATGAAGCCGCGGGGCGATATTGTCAGCGTGGAACGCGGTGCGACGTTCGCTGAGGTGGTCTCACGCTTCGTCGAGGCCGAACACAGCCGCATGCCGGTCTACCGGGAAACCCTGGACGAACCGGTAGGCGTGGTCCACGTCAAGGACGTCTTCAAGCTGCTGGCGCGCAAGACTCGGCAGCCCAAGCCGGAGGATCGGATTCTATCTGGACGCCACCATCTGGTGCGCGAAATGCTCTATGTACCGCCTTCACAGGCCGCGACCCGCCTGCTGGCCACCATGCGGGCCAAGCGCATCCATATGGCTTTGGTGATCGATGAGTTTGGCGGCGTAGACGGCTTGGTCACCCTGGAAGACCTGCTCGAGACACTGGTCGGCGAGATCGAGGACGAGCACGATGAAGACGCTGATCAGGCCTATATGCTTATCGTCGCCGACGACGATGGCTGGATCGTCGACGCGCGCGTTCCCTTGGAAGAGTTGGAACAGGCGCTCGGCGAGGGTGTCGATCTGGCGTCCGCTGATCTCGACGAGGAGATCGATACGGTCGCAGGCTTGGTGAACGCAATGGCGGGCCGGGTTCCG
Organism: Alphaproteobacteria bacterium; assembly: GCA_043743295.1. GTDB lineage: Bacteria > Pseudomonadota > Alphaproteobacteria > Caulobacterales > Caulobacteraceae > Phenylobacterium. The sequence goes on from JAYTWT010000340.1 coordinate 4,053, forward strand.
CAGCGGCGTGAGGTGATCACGCACCCGGACGGCTATACCTTTGAGGTCCTGGCCGCATCGCCACGCCAGATAAAACGTGTTCGCGTGCGCCGTCCCGAAGCGCGGCAGGCCGATGCGACTTGATGACTTTCGGACGCGACACACCGGCCTATCGCGCCATCACCGCTTTGTTGGCAGGACTGGCAGCCGGACTGGCACACCCTCCGTTCGGATTGCTCCTCGGGTTGCTGGGCTACAGCATCATCTTGCTACGGCTCGAGACCCTTCCGGCACCGCGGGCACTTCCAGAGGCGTTCCGGCTGGGGTGGCTCGCTGGCATCGGATACTTTGGCGTCTCGACCTGGTGGATTGCCGAGCCCTTCCTCGTGGACGCCCGCCTCTACGGTTGGATGGCCCCGTTCGCCGTCCTGCTGATGGGCGGCGGCTTGGCCCTGTTCTGGGGATTTGCCGCACTGGTCTACGCGTTGCTCAGCCCAAAGGGTGTCGGCAAAACCCCGGTGTTCGCAGGCGTTTTCGCGGGCGCGGAGTGGTTACGCGGGCACCTGCTCACCGGTTTCCCCTGGAATTTACCGGGCGAAAGTTGGCACGCTGGCGGTGCGATGTCTCAAAGCGCGGCCTGGGCTGGAGCCTACGGCTTGACCTGGATCACCTTGGCGCTGGCCGCCACACCGGCCCTCTTGATGCTACCGCTAAGCCGACGGTCGCGGGTCGGCGCGATCTTGGTCGGCGCAGTGATCATGATCGGGCTCTATGCGGGCGGCGCTGGCCGACTGGCGGCATCCCAGCACCCGCACGTCGCCGGGGATGCACCGATGATCCGCATCGTGCAGGCCAACATCGATCAGAAGCGAAAATGGAAGCCCGAGAATCTCCAGCTCATCTTTGATACCTATGTAGCCTTGAGCACTGGACCTGCGGCGATCACGCCGAACGTGATCATCTGGCCCGAGGGCGCTCTGCCGGCGGTGATCGACGATCTCTTGGTGCCGGAATCGCCCTATGCCACGCGACTACGAGACGCGATCAAGCCTACACAAACCCTGCTGATGGGGGCTAATCGGGCCGAAGCCGACGCGGCTGGACGAGCGCGCTATTTCAATACGTTAGTGGCGCTTCGTCGAGAGGGTTCGGCGTTGCGCGTCGCGGGCATCTACGACAAGTATCGGCTGGTGCCGTTTGGCGAGTTCTTGCCGTTCGGCGAACTCGCAAGGCGCATTGGCCTTCGCAGCCTGGTGCACATGGAAGAAGATTTCACGCCCGGTCCACGGCCGCGGCCTCTGCAGGTTTCGGGCCTTCCGTCTTTCCAGCCCTTGATCTGCTATGAAGCGCTGTTCCCTGGTCTCTCTGTTTCGGTGCCGAAAGATCGACCGGCTTGGATCCTCAATATCTCCAACGATGCCTGGTTCGGAGCCACCAGCGGGCCGCTGCAACACCTAAATATCGCCAGCTATCGCGCCATAGAGCAGGGCTTGCCGATAATCCGCGCGACCCCCACCGGGGTATCGGCCGTAATTGACGCGCAAGGTCGGGTTGTTCCGGGCAAGCGTCTTGGACTGGGTGCTTTCGGAACGATAGACGCCCGCCTGCCGCCCGCGACGCCGCCGACACTCTATGTTCGCCTTGGGGACTGGGCCTTTGTCGGTCTCCTGATGATTTCCCTTGGCGCCTGGCTTGCAGGGCGCATGCGGCCCGGGCGTACTCGTCCCTAATGGGGTCGGGGCCGACGCTTGGCATCATATAAGGATTTCTTTATAGGCCATCGTCTAACGCGTTCGTCTGCGACGTTGCCCCCAATCCCGGAGCTCCCCCTTGAGTCGATCCAGCTATATATTCACCAGCGAAAGCGTGTCCGAAGGCCATCCCGACAAGGTCGCGGACAGGATCTCAGATACCGTCGTTGACGCCTTCCTAAGCGTCGAGCCTCAGGCCCGAGTGGCTTGCGAGACCTTAGTGACCACCAACCGAATCGTTCTCGCTGGCGAAGTGCGGGCCGGCAAACCGGGCGGGTCAAAGGCTGAAAACAAGGCCCTGACCAAGGATATCGTGCGCGGTCTGGAATCCAAGGTTCGCGCCGCGATCAAGGACATCGGCTACGAGCAGAAGGGTTTTCACTGGGCGAAAGCCAAGTACGCCTGCCACCTGCATGAGCAATCTGCCCACATCGCTCAAGGCGTGGACGCCTCCGACAAGAAGGAAGAGGGCGCCGGCGACCAGGGCATCATGTTCGGCTACGCCTGCGACGAGACCCCGGCCCTGATGCCGGCAACACTGCAATACAGCCACGACATCCTGAAGCGCTTGGCTGAGGTACGGCATTCTGGCGAGTGCTCTGTGCTGGAACCCGACGCCAAGAGTCAGGTCACGGTTCGCTACGAAGACGGGCGTCCCGTTGAAATCCTGCAGATCGTGGTCTCGACCCAGCACAAGAAGCGTATCGGCCTGCAAATGGCCACACCCAAGCGCCTCGAAGCGGTTATCCGGCCCTACGTTGAGGGCGTGATCCCGTCGGGCCTGATCACCAAGAAGACGAAGTGGCACGTGAATCCCACCGGCCGGTTCGAGATCGGCGGGCCAGATGGCGACGCCGGGCTGACCGGCCGCAAGATCATCGTCGACACCTACGGCGGGGCCTCGCCGCACGGGGGCGGGGCGTTCTCCGGCAAGGATCCAACCAAGGTGGACCGCTCCGCGGCCTATGCCTGCCGTTACCTGGCCAAGAACGTTGTGGCGTCCGGCCTGGCGCGCAAATGCACTATCCAGATCAGCTATGCGATCGGTGTCGCAGATCCGCTCAGCTTCTATGTGGATCTACATGAAACGGGCGAGATTGATCCAGCAAAGCTGGAACTGGCATTGCCCGAGATGATCGGCGGCGCCACGCCGCGGGCTATCCGCGAGCATCTGCAGCTCAACCGCCCGATCTATGCCCGTACCGCCGCCTATGGCCACTTCGGCCGTACGCCGGACAATGAGGGCGGCTTCTCATGGGAGAAGACCGATCTAGCCGAACAGCTGAAGGCTCTGGCCTGATAGGGTTCCAACTTAAGGCGTGGGCGCGCACACTGAAGCGCGACGCCCATGCGGTTTGGTTGGCGGCGCGCGATCCACGGACGCCTTGGTATGCGAAGGCGTTGGCGCTGGTCGTCGCGGGGTATGCCTTCTCGCCCATCGACCTGATTCCGGACTTCATTCCCATTCTTGGCTACCTGGATGATCTGATCCTGGTGCCGGCTGGGCTCTGGTTGGTGCTGCGGCTAGTACCGGTGGAGGTGTTGGAATTTCACCGCATCGCCGCCGAGGCGGCTGCGGATCGACCCGTCAGCAGGAGCGCGGCGGCAATCGTCATTATGATGTGGATCGGCATGTCCGCCTTGATGGGCCTCTGGGCTATTCAGGCGGTTGGTTCAGATAAGTGACCCTCGCGGCCAACTACTTTGCCGCCGCACAGGCCTCGCCACATCGGGCCAACGCCTGAGCGAGTTGTCGCTTCGTAACTGAAAGCTCTAGCCGCATCAGATAGACCTGAGCGTCTGAGCGCTCGATCTCACTGGCGAGCCGGACTTCACACGCGACAGGTTTTGGCCCCTGGGCTGTCGCGGCACCCGCAAGACCGAGAACAGACATCACCGCAAGGATCGCGGGAAAATGCTGGGTCAGGGAATGGCTCACTTCGCCGCCTCCGGCTTCTTGAATTTGAGGACAAACTGGTCGGTATTGCGGTTGACTTCACGGTCGAAGACCATCTGGTTTCGCTTGTCCGCAGGATTTCGCAACAGGTTGCTTTCGGCGTCGAGAATGAACCCGGCCGCCAGGACCTCGCGCTTGACCACCGCCTCGTCGATGCGGTGCAGCGACAGCAATACCCCTTCGTCAGCGCCGGGCACCGCCGAGTGATCGACGATGAAGTAGGTACCGCCTGGCTTCAGAGCATTGAACACCGCCTTGTTGAGCAGAGCTCGGCCCTGACGGATGTCGTGATAGTTCTGGGTGGTCCAGACGACGTCTACCGGCGAAGGCACCGCGATCGACAGCGGCGGCCCGGCAATTAACGTCACGTTGGCATAGGCGGGGTCTTCCGCGATGGCCTTCGAATACGAGGCTCGAGGTTCGGAAAAGGGCACGGTGTAGACGTGGCCGTTGACCCCCACGGTCCGCGAGAGAATGCGCGTGTAGTAACCATTGCCGGGGATTAGTTCAGCCACGGTCATGCCCGGTGCTACCCCCGCGAAGGCTACGGTCTGCGCCGGTTTACGCCGATCATCACGGTAGCTATCGATGGCGGGTCGGGCCTTGTCGGCCACCGCAGCGGCGATGGCTGGCGGGATGTGCGGCTGAGCTCGGGCAGCGACCGCCAGCAGCACAGCGACAACAGCGAACGGTAGGACGCGTTTCAAATGGTGGGCTCCAGTCCAGCTCGAGACAGCATAGCAATTCATCTCCTTGCGCCAGTGGGTTAAACGCAGCGCCATGTCTGACGTCCGCCCGCCCCTCCGGTCCTATGGTCGCCTTAAGTCCCGCCCGATAAAGCCGCGTCAAGCGGCCCTTGTCGAGACGCGCTTGCCGGGGCTGAGGATTCCGCCCGGGCTTGTCGATCCAGCGGTGCTGATGCCAGCCGCTCGGGAAACCTGGCTCGAGATTGGCTTCGGCGGCGGGGAGCATATGGCAACCCAGGCTTCGCTGGCGCCGGACGTGCTGATACTTGGTGCCGAGCCGTTCCTGAACGGTGTCGCCAGCGCGGTACGTCATATCGACGAGCAGGCGCTTGCCAACGTCCGAATTCTGGATGGAGACGCACGTGATCTGATCGCGCGGTTGCCGAACGCATGCCTGTCGCGGGTGTTCATCCTGTTTCCAGACCCGTGGCCAAAGTCGCGGCATCAGAAGCGCCGGATCGTACAACCCCAGACCATCGCTGAGCTGGCGCGGCTTCTTCGGCCCGGCGGCCGGTTACGGTTCGCCAGCGATGTGGCGAGCTATGTGGACCAAGCGCTAGGACTGATCCGCGCCAATCCGTTGTTTCAGTGGTCTGCTGAGTCCGCCGGCGATTGGCGCACGCCCCCTCCCGACCACATCACCACCCGCTATGAGGAAAAGCGCCTCGGTGATTGCGCCCCAGTGTTCCTAGACTTCGTGCGAGCCGCCGCTCCGCCGGTCTAGTTTGCGATAACGGCTCCAAGGAGAAGCCGCGCGCCCGGCTTACCGAGAACAGCGTCCGTCTGGCGCTGCAGGGCACCAACCAGATACTCGGCGCTCGGCAGGACGCCGGGCGCAAGGCCCGCAGCATAGGCCTGCACCACCTGAACATAGGCGGCCCGTAGCCGAGGGACCGACTGTTCGGCCCTTATTCTCAGTGTCGCATCGGGTACATCAACCCCGCAGTCGACCGAAAGAACGCCGCGCTTGCCGCCGCCCTGCATCGTCGTGCCCAGCAAGGTCTGCATTGGAATGTAAGAGCCTCCACCCGACTTCTTCTTCTCCGCACCGACCACGGACCCGGTGACCGATAGCGCCGCGAGCCCTGTCGCGAGCGCAATGATGACCTGACGACGTGGCTCCATAGATCGGACCATCCGCGATTATGGTTAGCGGTCTCTTTACGCGCGCCTGCGAAAACGAGGACCGATTCATCAGGACGGGATCTCCCATTGGGCCGATTTGCGCCGAAAAACCTCGACCTCGACGGCAAGGTCATCCTTGTGACCGGCGGTACCGGCTCGTTCGGTCGACGGTTCGTGGAAACGGTATTGGCGCGCGCCAAGCCCCGAAAGTTGATCGTCTATTCGCGTGACGAATTGAAACAGAGCGAGATGCAAATCGACTTGAGTGAGCGTTTCAGCGCCGAGCAGATGTCGGCCATGCGCTTTTTCCTCGGCGATGTGCGTGATCGTGAACGGCTCTCCTTGGCGTTTCGAGGAGTCGACATTGTCATCCATGCGGCCGCGCTGAAGCAGGTCCCGGCAGCGGAGTACAATCCCTCTGAGTGCATCCACACCAACATCATGGGCGCCGAGAACGTGGTCCGGGCCTGCCTCGCAAACCGAATCAAACAGGTGGTGGCCCTGTCGACGGATAAGGCGTGCAATCCCATCAATCTTTACGGTGCGACCAAGTTGGCGTCCGACAAGACGTTTGTTGCAGCCAACAATCTTTCCGGCGACATCGGTACTCGCTTTTCTGTCGTACGCTACGGCAACGTGGTCGGCTCGCGCGGGTCCGTCATCCCGTTCTTCGAGCGTCTGATCCAACGTGGGGCGAGCGAGCTACCGATCACAGATCCCCGTATGACGCGCTTTCTGATCACTCTGGAGGAGGGGGTCGATTTCGTGCTGTCGTCGCTGGACCGCATGCATGGCGGAGAGATCTTCGTACCCAAGATTCCCTCCATGAAGATTACGGATGTTGCGGCAGCGATGGCCCCCCACCTCGCCACCAAGGTCGTCGGCATCCGACCCGGCGAGAAACTGCATGAGATGATGATTTCAGCCGACGACGCGCGCAATACCGTCGATCTGGGCGACCGCTACGCCATTGAACCGGCCTTCGTAGAATACACCAGAGCGCCTCTGGTTGGTGGCCGCCTGGAGGAACACTTCAGCTATGTCAGCGACACAAACAGTGACTGGCTGGATGGTCCCGGACTGATGGCGATGCTGGGCGACGGTGCCAAGCCGGAACGTCGGCGGCGCGCGACAGACTAAGGTGGGACACCCAATCCTTCCTTATGGCCGCCAGACCATCGACGATGACGATGTCGCGGCGGTATCAAAGGCACTGAGGGCCGATTTCCTGACCACCGGTCCGATGGTGGAAGCCTTCGAAGCGGCTTTCGCAGAAACCGTCGGCGCTCAGTTTGCCGTGGCCTGCGCCAATGGAACCGCGGCGCTGCACTTGGCCGTCATGGCGTTGGACATCCGACCGGGCGATGTGGTCATCGCGCCGTCAATCACGTTTCTGGCGACCGCCAACTGCGCCCGCTACGTCGGTGCAGATGTGGTCTTCGCCGATGTCGATCCGTTAAGCGGCCTCATGACCCCACAGACCTTGGCCGAGGCGATCACCAGGGTGGGCGAGCGCCGTCTGCGCGCCGTCTTGCCGGTACATCTGCGGGGCGACGCGGTAGATCTCCCGGGAATTCAAGCCATCGCGGGCGCAGCAGGTGCCGTGCTGATCGAGGATGCGCCCCACGCGCTGGGCACCTCCATGCGATACGGCAACACCTCTGAGTCGGTCGGCGACGTGCGGCACTCTGCGATGGCGACCTTCTCGTTCCATCCGGTGAAGACCATCGCAACTGGCGAAGGCGGGATGGTGACCACCAACGATCCCCACTTAGCTGCGCGCCTTCGGACGCTGCGGAGTCACGGCATGGTTCGGCCTGAAGACGCCGATCCGTGGTGGTACGAAATGCACGAGCCCGGCTTCAACTATCGCCTGCCGGACATCCTTTGTGCGCTCGGCTTGTCACAGCTGGCCAAGCTTCCGACATTCATGGCGCGCCGAAGAGCCTTGGCGGCGGCTTACCTCGAGGGACTGACCCCGCTTGCGCCGCACGTCCAGCCCGCCGCGCAGCCGACATGGAGCGATCCCGTTCTCCACCTGATGACCGTTCTGATTGATTTCGAGACCATCGGTCGTACCCGCCGTCAGGTGGTCGACGCCCTCAAAGGCCAGGGCGTCGGCAGCCAAGTTCACTACATCCCGGTTCACCGTCAGCCCTACTACCGCAAGCTCTACGGCAACCTGCATCTGCCCGGTGCCGAAGCCTGGTATGCACGGTGCCTGTCACTGCCGCTCTATCCTGGGATGGATGACGCTGATGTGCCCAGAGTTATCGCCGCCCTGCGGGCCGCCATAGGTTAAGCGGCCAGTCCGGCCTGCTGGATCAAATCATGGACGGTTTCCACATGCCCGGGCGTCGCCGCGAGTTCAGCGCGATTGCCGGTGTGGCGAACCAACTTGATGGCTTCCGACTTTGCACGGTTCGCGGCGGGGCCAAGTGGGGCCGTCTCGCCTGCCGCCAATTTCAACAGGAGCGTCAGTCGGTGCAACAGCGGGGCTTCGGCTCGCGATAGGCTGGTGGCCAGGTTCGCGCGGCTCTCAATCTCGCCACCCAGTTCGCCGAGGCGCTCCTGAAGCGGCCCGAAGTCTTCGGCAACCAAGCCGCAATGCCCGATCGAGCGCTGCAGCTTGGCGAGCTGCGCCAATCGGGCAGCAGGCCCAGCTGCACCGTTAGCCAGCATATCCTTTTCAAAGCGCAACGAGTTGACAGAGGCCTTGATCCAGCCGCCCGCGAGACGTTTGTTGCTGGCCCCGATGACGTTCTCCGTCAGCCAGATCAAGGCTTCGATCTCGTCGCGTGGGCTCATGTCGTGCCCCAGATAGGCCTCAACGAAATCCCCCGTCACCAGCATCTTGGAGCGCGCGGTGAATGCGGCCTGTACGTCTTCTAGGGGTAGGAGCTTGCCGGCCGATACCGTCAGCGACATGCCCAGGGCGCGCAGCATGTCGATCTCGCCGGCGGCGTCACCGGGACGCAGACGCCGAGGGCCGATCAATTCGCGTAGAATACGTCGCCCGACGGCGGCGCGGGTATCCTGGAAATGGTCACCGGCCAACAGGATCGCGAGGCGCAGGGCCAAAGGGGATAACGCGGGCATCACCTTGGCGACAGAGGCCTCGACCTGGATCAGGCGGTCCACCGAATGATAGGCCGCGAGGCGCGTCATGGCGGCCAGATTAGCGCCCAGATCACGGCCCTTGCCGGTGATGTCATCCATCCCCGGCTTGCCTTCAAGGATCTCAGCGAGCGGCTGCTGCAGGGTGATCAACGCCAAGCTGCGCGCGGGGCCCTTGGTCGGCGCAGCGTCGGCTAGGTCCATAAGCCTGGCAACCTTGGCGGACCATCCTGCAATACCGGCGATCGCCGCTGCGATCCCGACACTCAACAGATAGCCCCGCTCTGGCTCCGATATCAGCCGCTCTGCCGCTGGCGCGAAGCCTTCCTTGTCGAGATCCGGAAACACACCCTTTCGGGCATCCTTGATGAGCCTTTCGATCGTTCTGGCGACGAGCGTTTGAAACGCAGTCACCATCGATTGGACGGAAACGCCTCGAGCGTGCGCCTCAGGACCTGCCACCTTTTGGATCGCGTTGTGCAGATCAATGTTGGAGGCTTCCAGCTTCTCAGCTAGGTCCGGGCGGTGCAGGAGGTCAAACGGCGTAGCCTGATTGCGCTCCAGCCAGCCTTCCAGAAGTCGCCCGATGCGCTCGCGCGCATGCCCGGTGTAGAGGTCTTGTGGTGTGACGCAGATCGCCTGAGACTCGACCTTGGGACGGCTCTTAGCCACGACCTCGGCGGCACCGAGTTTCAGGATATCAACGGCTCGATATTCCAGTGTCTCCTCGTCAAAGGTCTCTTTTTGAACCTTAACCGCAGCCACGCGGCCTTCGCTCATCAGCGTATTCGCCTTTTCAAGCGCAACGGCGCGGTCTTCGCTGGCGACGTCCAGGGTCCACGACGCGCCAGGAACCCTCCGGATGTACACTTCGAAATGTACGCTAAAGCCTTCCATTGGTGGCCCTTCTCCGGAGTACACTCTGGTTTGACGCAACAACCTTAAGGTGACGTTGACTTTGTCGCCGCCAAGGGACCCCATCGGGGCAGCCCCATTGAGGCCATGGTGATGGTCGAATAGGCTGCAGCATCGATTGCGGAGGGTTTGCACCCAAGATGGCGAAGATTACCCTGGTGGATGACGACGAGAACATCGTCACCTCCGTAAGCCTGGCTCTGGAGAGTCATGGCCACACCGTGAAAGCATACTACGACGGGGCCGCAGGCCTTGCCGCCCTGGAAAACGACCCGCCCGACGTTGCGATCCTCGACGTGAAGATGCCGCGTATGGACGGCATGGAAGTGTTGCGTCGTATTCGCCGAACCTCCGACATGCCGATTATTATCCTGACCTCTAAGGACGAGGAGATCGATGAGATCCTCGGCTTCAACCTCGGTGCCGACGATTATATGCACAAACCGTTCAGCCAGCGGCTGCTGATTGAGCGGGTGAAGGCTGTTCTTCGACGCGCCGGGCGTGGTGAGACGGATGGATCAGAGGGTCCGTCCACGGCGGCGGAAGACGTCGCCGCTCGCGCTCTGAAGCGGGGCAAATTGACCCTCGATCCCGCTCGGCACGATAGCCTCTGGGACGGCAAGTCAGTGAAGCTCACCGTCACCGAGTTTTTATTGCTGCAGTCCCTGGCGCAGCGCCCCGGCTTCGTGAAGAGCCGCGACAATCTCATGGACGCGGCTTACGACGATCAGGTTTATGTCGATGACCGCACCATCGACAGCCACATCAAGCGTATGCGGAAGAAGTTCCGCGAGGTGGACCCTGAGTTCGACGCAATCGAAACCCTCTATGGCGTCGGCTACCGATACCGCGAGTCCTGAGCGGCCGGCCCGTCGTACGCGATTCCGGGGCCTTCCGGGATCGCGTCTAGGGCGTCTGATTCTCGTCTTGAACCTGCTGGGTCTGGCGATACTGGTCAGCGGGGCACTGGTGCTGAATGAGTTGCGCCGCGGCTTGGTCGACGCCCGGATCGACAGCCTGACCACTCAGGGCGAGTTAATCGCCAGCATATTGAACCAGGCGGCAACCGTGGGCGAGCCGGAGCCGCAGATGGACGCGACGCTGGCGGCTGAGTTGTTGCAGACCCTCTCCAATCCCAAAACCCAGCGCGCGCGTCTGTTCGATGCGCGCGGTCGATTGGTCGCCGACAGCGACTGGATGACCGACGAGGTCGAAACCCGTGACCTGCCGCCCGCCAAAGGTCGCGAAGCTCCGGGGATTGCCTTCAGCCTGATGCCGCCCACGACGCCGCCGACCGTCAAGGAGGTTCAGCAGCAACTCGCAACTGAGGTCGGGGCCGCGCTAAGGGGTGGGCGACCTTCCGGGATGCGGCGCGGTGACCGGGGTGCGCGCGTGGTTTCAGTATCGATCCCGATCCAACATGTGCGTGCCGTTCTCGGCGTGGTCACGCTGGAAGCTGGCGATGTCGATGCGATCATCGCGCGCGAGCGGCGCGCGCTGGTGCCCTTTATCCTCATCGCCGTGGCCGTGACACTGGCCTCCTCGCTGCTGCTGAACAGCCTGGTGGCCCAGCCGGTCCTGCGCTTGGCCCGATCCGCCGACCGGGTCCGCCAGAACCGCGCTCGGGCTATATCCTTGCCCGACCTCGCCAAACGCGACGACGAGATAGGCGACCTAACCCGAAGCCTCGAAGACATGACCCTGGCGCTGAGCGAGCGAATGGGGGCCATCGAATCCTTTGCCGCCGATGTGGCGCACGAAATCCGCAATCCCCTGACCTCGCTCCGATCTGCTGTCGAGACCTTGGATCTGGTCGGCGACGGGCCGGCCCGCGAGCGATTGCAGGGGATCTTGAAGAATGATGTCCAGAGGCTGGATCGACTGGTCACCGATATCTCCAACGCTTCGCGCCTCGACGCCGAACTTTCTCGGGACGAGCCCCGTCGTGTGGACCTGCGAAAACTGGCAAGCGATATCGTCGGGCTCTATCAGGCCACCGCCAAGCCCAGCGAGGTGGGCGTCGTGCTGTCGGAGGAGTCAACGGCAGACCCGATCACGGTGATGGGCCGCGAGGGCCCGTTGGGCCAGATCCTGCGGAACTTGATCGACAACGCCCGCTCGTTCAGTCCGCCGAGCCAAGCCGTCACCGTCGAGATGGGCCACGAACGCGGCGAGGTGACGCTGGCGGTTTCGGACAACGGCCCTGGCATTCCGGACGACAATCTCGAGACGGTGTTCGAGCGGTTCTATACCTCGCGGCCCAAGGGTGCCGCGTTCGGTGGCAATTCAGGGCTTGGATTGTCGATTGCGCGCCAGATCGCCGAGGCACACGGCGGCGTCCTGACCGCCGCCAATCGCGTTGACGAAACCGGCGCCCGGACGGGCGCGCGGTTCGAGCTGACCCTGCCGGAAGTCCGCAGCTGATGGCTGCAGACGTGGTCCACCATGGCGGACTGATCGCCCGGTGGGCTCAGGGTCGATGGCACGGCGTTTTGATCCTCGGTCCCTCCGGCGCGGGGAAAAGCGATCTCGCGCTACGGGCGCTGGATCATGGCTTTCGGCTGGTTGCGGATGATCGGGTTCTGCTCTGGGTGTGCGGCGAACATTTGTATGGGCGGGCACCGAACCCACTGAGGGACCGCCTCGAGGTTCGCGGCCAAGGGATGATCATCGTCACTGCCTTAGCGTTCTGCCGCGTCGCGATGGTCGCACATTTGGATCGCCCCGAACGGCTGCCGGATACCGGGGGAGACCTCATACTGGGGGTTGCCATCCCGCATGTTATGGTTGAGCCGCTCGAGGCTTCAGCGCCTGCGAAGATCGGTCGCGCACTCACAACCTTTGACGCAGCGCACAAGAGGCGTATTTAGCTCCGCTCGCGCCTCGCTTTCGGCGCCATCGGGTGAGGATACCCCTTGGAAAAACAGGTATGATCGGCCTTGTGATTGTTACCCACGGCCGACTGGCGCAGGAGTTTATCTACGCCATGGAGCACGTCGTCGGCCCGCAGGCTGCCGTCGAAGCCATCTGTATTGGTCCCGACGACGACATGGAGCGTCGCCGCCAGGACATCCTCGCCGCGTGCGGGCGTGTCGAGCAGGGCCAGGGTGTCGTGTTGCTGACCGATATGTTCGGGGGCACACCCTCTAATTTGGCGATTTCGGTGATGGAGCAGACCAAGGCTGAGGTGATCGCCGGGTTGAACCTACCCATGTTGATCAAGCTGGCCAGCCTGCGTGGCCGGGTCAGCCTGGAAGATGCTGTTGCCGCGGCGCAAGAAGCCGGGCGAAAGTACATCTCTGTTGCCTCCTACGTCCTGGCCGGAGAGAAGTGAACGAAGCCCAACGCACGGTCGAGATTGTCAACAAGCGCGGCCTGCACGCTCGCGCCTCGGCCAAGTTCGTCAAACTTGCCGCGCTCTATGACGCGGAAGTCCGCGTTTCCAGAGACGGTCAGACCGTTGACGCCCGCTCGATCATGGGCCTGATGATGCTTGGGGCCGCCACCGGGTGTTTCATTGACATCGAGGCTGAGGGCGAACAGGCGAGCGAAGCTGTCGACGCCCTGGAAGCGCTCGTCGCAGCGCGGTTCGACGAGGACGAGTAGTTTCCCTCCCTTAATGGGCAGGGAAGTGCTCACGTCTTAAGCCGCCAGCCGGTCCGGAAGATCCAGGTCACGGCGGCTAGGCACACGATCAGGAAGCCCAGCGTCGCCACCAAGCTTACCCCAACGCCCACATCCGACGCGCCGTAGAAGCTCCAGCGGAACCCGGAGACCAGGTAGACCACCGGGTTGAACAGAGCGATCGTCTTCCAGACGCCCGGCAGCATGTCGATGGAATAGAAGCTCCCACCGAGAAACGTCAGCGGAGTGATGACCAGGGTGGGGATGATCGACAGCTTCTCCCAGCCGTCAGCCCAGATGCCGACCAAAAACCCGAACAGGCTGAAGGTCACCGAGGTTAGCGCTAGGAAGCTCAACATCACGAATGGGTGCTGGATTTCATAGGGCACAAAAACCCGCGCCGTCGCCAGGATCACCAGACCCAGTACCATCGACTTGGTCGCCGCCGCGCCGACGTAGCCTAGCACCATCTCGACGGACGAGATTGGGGCGGAGAGGACCTCATAGATCGTGCCCGCGAACTTCGGCATGTAGATGCCGAATGAGCCGTTGGAGATACTCTCCGTCAGGATCGACAGCATCAAGAGGCCTGGGACGATGAAGGCCCCGTAGCTGACGCCGTCCACCTCCGCCATGCGGCGCCCGATCACCGCCCCGAACACCACGAAATAAAGCGAGGTAGAGATCACGGGGGCGGCCACGCTTTGGACGATGGTACGCAGCCAGCGGTTCATCTCGAACTGATAGAGCGCGCGGATGGCATAGGGGTTCATGCGCGGCTCCGCACCAGGCTAACGAAGATGTCTTCCAGCGAGCTTTCGCGGGTCTGCAGGTCCTTAAAGTCGACACCGCGTTCGGCCAGCCGCTTCATCAGCTCGGCAATACCGGTCTGGTCGGCTTGGGCATCAAAAGTATAGACGAGTTCGCTGCCGCCCTCAGCCAGCTCCAGCTGATACGCGTCCAGGCCCTCCGGCACGGCGCTCAGCGGGGACTGGAGATGCAACGCCAACTGTTTCTTGCCCAGCTTGCGCATTAGGGCGGCCTTCTCCTCCACCAAAATCAGCTCGCCGTTCGAGATCACCCCGATCCGGTCGGCCATCTCCTCGGCCTCTTCGATGTAGTGTGTGGTCAGGATGATGGTGACGCCCTGGTCGCGCAGGCCACGAACCATTCGCCACATGTCGCGCCGTAGCTCGACATCGACGCCGGCGGTGGGCTCATCCAGGAACAGGATGGTCGGTTCGTGGCTGAGTGCCTTGGCGATCATCACTCGCCGCTTCATGCCGCCACTGAGCGCGTTGATCTTCTCGAAGCGCTTGTCCCAGAGACTGAGGTCGCGCAGCACCTTTTCCAAGTGGGCATCTTTGCGCGGCTTACCAAACAGGCCGCGCGAGAACGTCACTGTGTCCCAGACCGTTTCGAACGCGTCGGTCGAGATCTCCTGCGGCACCAGTCCGATCTTGGCCCGGGCCGCGCGATAGTCTTTCTGAATGTCGTGCCCATCGGCGGTGACCGTCCCGCTGGTCGGCCGCACCAAGCCGCAGACAATCCCGATCAGCGTGGTCTTGCCCGCCCCGTTCGGGCCTAGAAGGGCGAAAATCTCGCCCTTATCGATGGTGAGATCAACGCCCTTGAGCGCCTGGAAGCCCCCGGCATAGGTCTTCGATAGGCCCTGGATGTTGATTATCGGCGACATGGCTCTAGGCCGCTCCAGCGGCGGCGGTCATGAACTGCGCCAGGGCGACATCCAGTGCGGTGACGCCGTCCGCGTCGTGGGTGGTGAGGGTCACCTCAACGCGATTGTAGACATTGAACCACTCCGGATGGTGATCCAGCTTCTCCGCCATGATCGCGGCCCGGGTCATGAACCCGAAGGCTTCATTGAAGTCGGCGAACTTAAAGGTCCTATGGAGCGCGTCGCGCTCGCCCGGCAGCACGCTCCAGCCCGGTGCCTCGGACACCGCCGCCGCCGCACCGATCTTTGCTGGCCGGGTCATGCCGAGGTGTCGTCGAAGGCAAGGCCGGTCAGCGCGGCGAGCTCGGCGAGGGTCTGGTCCACATCCACCACCTTGATCGCCTTCATGCCCAGGCCCGCCGCTGGCTTGCAGTTGATCCCCAAGTCGTCGAGGTAGATGCAGGCCTCAGGCCTTACCGCCAATTGCTCGCACATCATCAGATATATCTTCGGATCAGGTTTGCGAACGCCGGCCTTGGAGCTCTCGATAATCGCATCGAAGAGCGGCATCACCTGGGCCATCGCGCCCGCCGTGCGCTGTCCCTCGGACTGGCCGGGGCTGTGCATCGAGACCACATTGTTGGTGATGCAGGCGACCTTGAAGTGCGCTTTGCAGGTCTTGAGCGCGGCGACCATCCGAGGCCGCAGCATGCCGTTCAGCAGGGGTAGCACATCAGCGCCGCGAACCGGGTGGCCCAATGCGGTCGACTCCTCCAGGAACAGCGTGTCGAACCGCGCCGTATCCACCTCGTTCCGCTCAAACAATGCCCAGGCATTGGTGTCGGGGTTCGTCGAATTGACCCGACGAATGAGATCCTTGGGCAAGCCCTTCTCGGCCTCAAA
>JAYTWT010000341.1:0-11990 GCA_043743295.1 Alphaproteobacteria bacterium
GAAAGTCCGAGGAAAACAGCAACATTACGCGGCCGGAGTTCTCGATGATCCAGCGGGTGTTCTCATGCGGATAGGGCGTGGCGCGGAATTGGCGGCGCAGGATCTCGCTGGGCCTGGCTGACAGCTTTTGCAGACGCTCCTCCTTGCCGAAGGCGGCGACGCCGGAATCCAGGAATTGCATCAGGCTGGGGAGCCACGAGGCGCCGAGCTCGATCGCGCCCCACTTCAACCGGGGGAAGCGGTCGAAGACGCCATCGATGACCAGGGCCGAGAGCGTCTGCCAGAGGCTGAGCGGAATGGTAATGAAGCTGAGCGAGGTGAAGTTCTCGTCGCCGCCATGGAAGTCCTTCACGAAGGGCAGGCCGTTTTCGAGATAGGCGCTGGGCATCTTCTGCTCGCCGCCCACGTGGAACAGGATCGGCACGCCAGCCTCCTGGGCCACCGCCCATAGCGCGTCTAGCTCGCGATGGCTGGGCGAGAAACCGGGCGGATGGCGAGACGGCACGACCAGGGCCTTGGCGCCCAGCCTCAGCGCTTCCAGCGCGATCTGCGGCGCGCGAGCGCGGTCGATCAGCGGCACATAGCCGGTGGCCAGCAGGCGACGGTCGACCGAACAGAACTCGGTCATCATACGGTTGTGTGCGCGGGCCGCTTCGACAGCGAGTTCGACCTCGCCCTTCTGTTCCAGGCCGAAATTAGAGAGGCATGACGTGGTGAAGACGAGCTGGGAGGTAAACCCCAGGTGATCCAGCGCCGCGCCACGATCCTGGCTACGGAAGGCCCCCAAGGCCGAATGGTTCTTGCGCAGCAGGATGTTCTCTTCGGCCCCAGCCTTGAAGTCCGGATCGTCATGCTGTGCCGCGGCCTTGGCGAACCATTCCAGAAGTCCGGGTTTTGGCGGCGCGGTTTTCTCGATGAAGTCCGCGCGGAATTTCGGGTCGATGTAGGGATTGATCGCGCCCGGCAGTTCCATGATGTGGCTGTCGGCATCATGAACAGTCTGGCCCTCAACATACGGCATGGCGCATCCTCCCAGGATGAGTTCTTTCGTTGCCGACCATTCCGGACGCTCCGGGCCTCCACGTCAAGGGTTCTGGGCGCGCCATCCTGCAGACGTCGCTCGCGACCTGATCGGCTGGACCGTGTTGGTGGAGGGTGTCGGAGGCCGGATTGTTGAGACCGAGGCCTATCATCATGACGACCCAGCCTCGCACAGCTTCACCGGACGGACGGATCGTAACGCCGCGATGTTCGGGCCGCCCGGCCATGCTTATGTGTATCGTTCCTACGGGATTCACTGGTGCTTCAACGTGGTCTGCGACGAGGTTCAGGGCAGCGCGGTCCTGATCCGTGCGCTAGAGCCGACGCACGAGTTGGCCCTGATGGCAGAGCGGCGGGGCATGTCGGCAGCGCGGGCGCTCTGCTCCGGCCCTGGCAAACTCAGCCAGGCCCTGGCGATTACGCGGGATCACGACGCCTTGCCCCTGGACCGCGCGCCGTTCGCATTAGAGCCGGGCGTCGCCCCGGCGATCATCAGCGGCCCGCGCATCGGGATCAGCAAGGCTGTGGAGGTACCCTGGCGGTTCGGCGAAGCGGGCTCACGCTTCCTTAGCCGGAGATTCTAGTCTGCGCCGAACGCATGGGTCAGATCCAGAATGCCCCGGCCATAGATCTCATCCATACCGACCGCACCGGCATCACGCGCCGAGGCAAGCAGGCGCCCGACCAACTGGCGACCCGACTGATCCGGCCAGGCCTCCATCATCAGCGCCAGTCCACCCGCGACATAGGAGGTCGAAAACGAGGTGCCCGAAACCAGATGGCACTTAGCCTTACAGTCGGTCAGTACCCACTCGCCGGGGGCGGCAATGTACCAAGGCTTCACGGTGCCGGCCTTGTTCGACCAGGGCGTGATCGCGCCGTAGTAGCCGGTCGCGCCCGCAACAATGATGGCACCGGCGTACCTGGAATCGACGGCATAGAGGGCCGGCCAGGCGGGTTGGGCGCTATTGCGGTTGCCCGCTGCGATGACCACCACGCCCCCGCCTTCGACCACCCGACCGAGTGCGCGCTCGAACGCTGCGCCGAGCGGCTTTCGCCCCTGTAACGGCAGGACGACGATCCGCGCTTTCTGGTCGGCGGCGAAATCCAAAGCCTTGGCCAGATCGCTGGGTTTGAAGGCGCAGGAACCGAACAGCCCACCCTCGATATCCGCGCGGACGCTTAGGATCTTGGCGTTGTAGGCCACGCCGACCATGCCGCGCCCGTCGAGCGCGGCGGCCAAGGGGGCGGAGGTGTAGGCACCGTGCAGGTCGGTGATCGGCAGCTTGCGGCCTTCAACCACATCTGTGGAGCGGCGCGAGACGTTGCGGATCACGTCCTTCTGCGCGCGCGCGATCCCACAATCGATGATCGCTACGGTCACGCCGCGTCCGGTCAGACCCGCGTTGTAGGCGACGCGGGCCCCGATGGCCTCAAGGCCCCAGCTCTTCTTGTATTCGTCGCTATTGGCGCGCGGGCCGCGCGCGCCGGCGCTCATCGGAGCCAGCCCGAAGGCCAGAACGGCAAGGATGAGGCCGGCGACGCGCATCGGCGGGCTAGAGTTGAGCCAAGAGGTAATCGGCCGCCGAGACGCGGAACTCACCACCTTGCTCGACGTTCAACTCCGCCACGACGCCGTCCTTGACGATCATGGAGTAGCGCTGCGAGCGCTTGCCCATGCCGAACCGGCTACCGTCCATTTCCAGGCCAACCGCCGTTGTAAAGTCGCCGTTGCCATCGGCCAGCATGACGATGTCTTCGCCAACCGCCTGGTCTTCGCCCCAGGCCTTCATCACGAAAGCATCGTTCACCGACAGGCAGGCGATGGCGTCGACGCCCTTGGCCTTCAGCTCAGGGGCCAGTTGCTTGAAGCCCGGCACGTGCTTGGCCGAACAGGTCGGCGTGAAAGCGCCCGGCAGGGCGAACAGAGCGACGGTGCGACCTTTGAAGAAGTCTTCCGTAGAGACCGGCTTCGGCCCCTCGGCGGTGGCCTGGCTGATGGTCACGGCGGGCAGTTTGTCGCCGGTTTTGATGGTCATGGTTTAAGGTCCTTGGCTCTTAGAGGTGAACCCCAGCAAATAGCCGAGATGCGCCCCTAAAGGTAACCAGCATTTCTGAGATACGCATGACGAGGCTTGATGTCTGCACGATCCGGCGGAATCTTGTCCGCCATGAATGGCGCGTTTCTCACAGGCCAGATGTTGATCGCCATGCCGGGCATCGGTGACCCGCGCTTTGATCGGTCATTGATCCTGATCTGCGCCCATGACGCCGACCATGCCATGGGCCTGGCCGTTAACCGGCCTGTGGGTGACCTCAGCATCGCCAGGCTCCTGGCGGGCCTCGAAATCGAGGCCTCACCGCGCCTTGACGATACGCCGGTGCTGCTGGGTGGTCCGGTAGAGATGGAGCGAGGGTTTGTCCTACATACCTGCGATTTTCAGGGGGAGCACAGCCTCAACATCCCCGGCGACCTGACCCTGACGACGACCCGCGAGGTTCTGGAGGCTTTGAACGAACCGGATCTGCATCCCCGCCGGGCGATCCTAACCTTGGGCTATGCCGGTTGGGGTGCCGGCCAGTTGGAGCGTGAGATACGCCAGAATGTCTGGCTCACTGTCGAGGCGGACGAGGCGCTGGTGTTTGATGCGGATCACCACACGAAATGGGCCCGCGCGCTCGGCAAGCTAGGCGTCGACCCGCAATTCCTGACCCACGAAGGTGGACGCGCCTGACGGCCACGGCGCATACCGCCAAAGGCGGAGCAGAACGGCTTGGCGGCAGCGGCCGCCGCGCCTAAGACACCCCGTAATGCTCATCGCACTTTCCCCCGCCAAATCTCTTGATTTTACGGCGCCGCCGCCATCGGTGTCGTTGACAGCGCCGCAGATGGTCGACCAGACCGCCGAGCTGGCCAAGACGACGCGGAAGCTTCGCGCGGTGGACCTGAAGCGGATGATGTCGCTCTCCGATAGTTTGGCGAAGCTTAACCGCGAACGGTTCCAGGCGTTTGATCCGGCATCCGAGGAAGGCGTGCAGGCCGCCTTCGCCTTCAACGGTGATGTTTATGCGGGCCTCAGAGCCCGTGAGTTAGACAAGAAGGCACTGGCTTGGGCGCAGGACCATGTCCGGATCCTCTCCGGCCTCTACGGCGTGTTGCGCCCGCTCGACGTTATCCAGCCCTACCGGTTGGAGATGGGCGTTCGGATCAAGACCCGGCGGGGTGCCAGCCTCTATGATTTCTGGGGTCCGAGGGTGTCTGAAGCGCTGAACGGCGCGGCAGAAGGGCACTCGGACAAGACTCTCGTCAACTGCGCCAGCGGCGAATACTTCAGCGCGGTGGATCGCAAGGCGTTGAGCCTGCCGGTGCTATCCTGCCGGTTCCTCGAGGAACAAGACGGCGACGCGCGGATCGTCTCCTTCTATGCCAAGAAGGCTCGCGGCCTGATGGCCCGCTACGCGATCGATAACCGGATCGAGCGTGCCGCTGACCTCAGGGCTTTCGATGTCGCGGGCTATCGCTTCGTGGGCGAGCTTTCGACCAACGAGGAATTCACCTTCTCGCGGCCACAGCCGATACCGCTTTCCCAACAGCGCAAAGCCAGCAAGGACGCCTGATCATGGCCGTGGATTATCGCCTGCAAGGTCAGGTCGCCGTGATTACCGGATCGACGTCCGGCATAGGCCAGGCGGTGGCCCTTGCCCTCGCGGAACAGGGCATCAACGTGGTGCTGAACGGCCTGGGCGATCCGGCCCAGATCGAGATCGACCGCGCCGCGATGCAGCAGTCCACAAATGCGCGGGTGCTCTACCACGGTGCCGATATGACCAAGCCGGACGAGATCGCCGACCTGATCGCCTTCACACACCGTGAACTGGGCCGGTTGGATATCCTGGTCAACAACGCCGGTATCCAGTTCGTCTCGCCAGTGGATGAGTATCCGACAGCCACCTGGGATCGGCTGATCGCTATTAACCTCACCTCAGTGTTCCACGCCACCAAGGCGGCGGTACCGATCATGAAGGCGCAGGGCCGCGGTCGGATCGTCAATATCGCCTCGGCTCACGGCTTGGTCGCCTCAGCGTTCAAGTCGGCTTACGTGGCGGCCAAGTTCGGCGTGGTCGGTTTCACCAAGAGCTGCGCTATTGAGCTGGCGCGTACGGGGATCACGGTCAACGCGATTTGCCCCGGCTATGTAAAAACCCCGCTGGTCGAAGCGCAGATCTTTGATCAAGCTAAGGCGCGCGGCATTTCCGAAGACCGTGTGATCGAGGACGTGATCCTGGCCGCCCAGCCGAACAAGGCCTTTGTCGAGTATGACCACTTGACTGGCCTGTTGCTCTATCTGGTGTCCGATATGGGCGCCTCGGCGACCGGCTCGGCCCTGCCGATCGACGGCGGCTGGACGGCGGCCTAGATTTGAACACGATGCCTTGAGCGCATTTTAGTTTCGATACCGATCCGCCAGACGCCGCGCCTCGCGCGGACCCAGCCCCGGCGGCCAGCCGAATTGCGCGCGCCATTTCATGCGGCTGCAAGCCGGGCACGGCCAGGCTACTCTCCGCGCCACGTCCTCCATCCGGGTGGCATGGCCGCCGGCCTTCAGGACCCGAAGGCGGTCGATCACGCGTTCCGGATCATAGCCCTTCGACCAGGAGCAGGCCGCACAAGCGATCAGCAGCCGACAGCCCGGATAGCGTCGGAAGTCGCCGATGGCGGTGGCGGCGTCGTGCGGGATCAGGCGCATCAGCTGTGCGGTTTCACGGAATAGAAGTCCGGCTCGCGGGTGAAATGGTACGCCGCCGTGGTCAGGGCCTTATCCACCGCTTCCAGGATCAGATAGTCCGGATGGAACGGGCGGCACCGGCCTTTCATGTCGAGCAGCGCCTTGCGAAAGGGCCGCAGGGCCTCAAACGCCCCCTTGGGATCGGTAACGCCGAGGTAGCTGATCTTGGACATGGAGGCTCCGCAGAAGTTTATTCGAACAAAAGCAGAACAAATAGCGTGTGGCTAGTCTTCTCTTGCGTCACCGCCGTGCGCGCTGAGGTAGGCTTCGAGAGCCGTCGCCGCCTGACCCGTGCAGCCGCTCTTCTGAGCGACAACGATTTCGTCCAGCGTTGTCAGTCCGTCGGCGGCGGGGCATAGGCCCCGAGTTCGAAGGCCGCCCCTGGTGTCCGAAGGCGCGCGCGCAATAATAAATCGCAGGACAGCCATGCGTTCGCCATCGGTCGTGCTGGCCGGTCGGCGGGGCAAGGTGACGCCGGCTGGGGCTCCGCGAACGGTTACGATCTCACCCGACGCATGCATGAGCGTCAGAATCCGCCCCGCCCCCAGCGGCAGGACCGCATTGGCATCCACCGCCTGGCCTCGTGCAAAGGCGGGATCCGTCGACTGCACCACCACATAGTCACCCGCCCACGCTGCGACCGGAGCGAACAGGACGACAAGACTGAGGAGGGCGGCAAAACGGACTACAACCATGGGCGGAACCATCGCGCGCGCCGGTAGCAGATGCAAGCGTGCGCCAAGGTTCGCCGAACGCTACTCAACAAAGTCGCGATAAAGTTGATTCAACTTCCAATATACAGCCTTAAGTAATCGTGACAAAAAGCCGCAGAATGCTCGAAAATTCATCGGTTCTTAACCCGATGTTTACTGCGAACGGCGTTATATTAAAGAACTGTAGCGAGGCAGACCAAGATGGTCAGCGTTCAAACGCGTAACTCGGGCGAAGGACTCTGGACGACCCTGACGTTGCCGACGTCAGTTCAGGTCGCGCAGACCGTTGCGGGTGCGGCACGCACATTGAACCTAGGGGATCAGGTTCGGGTGCAGGCTTCCGCCCCACTCCCCCGCGTCGACATCAAGGTCTAGCCGGATCCGGCTTCACCGCGGGCCCCTCGACCTCATAGCCCAGTGCCTCCAGCGTTTCGATCACCCCCGTCTGGGCGATCAGTTGGCGCAGGCGCACTATGGCCACCGCCTTGCCGGGCTTGGTCAGCGCCTCAGCGATATCCTTGGCCTGATCGTCCACGTTCTGTCGCCAGACCGCCGGGCCGCCAGCCACCACTTGGAAACACTTCTCAAACCCCCGCGGGGCCTTCAACGCCGCACCGATATCGCCCCGCGCCCAGCCGCGCGCCGCATCAGCCGCCACGGCAGGACCCGCCTCTACGTCGTCGAGGGCTGAGGCTAGGCAGGCGGTCTGAATGTCCGCTGTCATGCCGGACTTGAATTCCTTAAGGATTGGCGCGGCGTCGCGGGTCTCGCGCCGGGTCTCGCGGATCTTCAGTTTCCGGGCCATGCGCTGAACATCGTCCTCGGCTTCACGCCCCCGGCCGCCCTCACGGCTATCGGCGACCAGGATGAACCCCGCCACCATCGGTCCCCAGCCGGCATAGTGTTTGGCGTCCTTACCCGCCGCTTCCCGCGCTGCCACGAACCGCGTGCGCAAGTCTTCCGGCAGGTCTGCCTCCATCGTGCCCTTTATCCGCAGTGAGCGGCGTAGTGACAACAAGAGGCCGATATTGCGCAAGGGATTCAACTTGAACGAACGCCCACCACCAATCAGCGTATTCGAGCCCCGTAACCGCCGCTCTAGCCCTGCCGTATCCCACTTCAGATCCTTGGGCAGGCCAGTGTCCGGCAGCGCCAGGATATAGACCGTGGTGTCATCATCCGAGACCCGCCACCATGCCGGTCCCCGGTCGCGCGCCACCACCACCAGTTCCTCGACAATAGCGCCCTCGGGATCGTCCAAAGGCGGCGCGGCCCGGGCCAGGGATGGCAGGGCGAGGCTCAGCACCAATCCCAGATACGCAACTGCTCTCATCCTCACTCCCAACCTCGGTCACGGCAAGGTGGGTATAGCGCGTGGCGAAAGCTAGGCCGTCTCGATCAGTGCTCTGGCTCCGGTGATCTTCTGGGGCCGGGTTTCCTTCATCAGGATCATCGCGGCAATCCCAACGGCTGCCGCACCCATCATGTACCAGGCCGGAGCCATCGGACTGCCGGTGGCCTTGATCACCCAGGTCACCGCTGGCTGCACCATACCCCCGAACACCGCCACACCGACCGCATAGACAATCGCCATGCCGGTGCTGCGCACGTCTTTGCGCAAGGACTCGGTCAGCGCCACCAAGGCTACGCCGACGCTTGTGGAACTGAACATGCTGAGCACCCCGGTGGCGACGATCAGGGTCACCGGATCATGGTTCTTCACGATCAGATAGAAGGCCGGATAGATGGCCAGAAGGAACAAAGTCCGGGCCGTGATCATCACCGGCTTGCGTCCGAACCGATCCGACAACGCGCCCCCCAACAGCGCGAAGATCAGCCCACAGGCCCCGTTCGAAACTGACGCCCCAAACGCGTGCGCAGGCGTCATGTGCAAGGTCTGGGTCGCAAAGGTAGTCATGTACAGCAGCACATAGGTCGAGGTTGTGAAGCTCATGATCATCGCCAGCCCCAGCAGCAGCGGCCGCGCATGGCTGAGCGCACCGGTTCCGGTCGGGTGAATGTCTTGGACGGCCTCTTCGCGGTGCAGCGTCTCCGGCAGCGCTCGGCGCAGATAGAGCCCCAGCGGGATGACCAGCACCCCAAGGCCGAACGCGATCCGCCAGCCGAACGTCTCCATCTGGCCTTCGCTCAGCAAGCTGGTCATGCCCAGCGCTACGGTTGCACCGACCAACGAGGCGACCGCCTGGCTAGCACTCTGCCAGGACCCGATCAGCCCGCGTTTATGTAGGGGCGCGGCCTCGATCAGGAAGGCCGTCGTTGGGCCCACCTCGCCGCCCAGCGCAAATCCCTGGATGAGGCGGAACACCACCAGCAGCACCGGGGCCGCTACGCCAATCGTCGCATAGGAGGGCGTCAGCACCAGGCCCAGTAGGCCAAAGCCCATCAACCCGAAGCTCAGCAACATCGCGGGCCTGCGCCCGGC
The DNA here is from genome assembly GCA_043743295.1 of Alphaproteobacteria bacterium. Lineage (GTDB taxonomy): Bacteria > Pseudomonadota > Alphaproteobacteria > Caulobacterales > Caulobacteraceae > Phenylobacterium. The sequence goes on from JAYTWT010000341.1 coordinate 8,985, forward strand.
TCGGTCGCCGAACCGACCCAGCAGAATCGCCCCGAGCGGGCGTCCCACAAAGCCGACGCCGAACGTCATCAATGACAGCATCAGGTTCTCGAACGGAGACTTGTTCGGAAAGAACGTATGACCGATCTGCACCGCGAACAGCGCGTAGGTGGTGAAGTCGTAGAACTCCAACGCATTGCCCATCACCGCCGCGGTGATCTGGCCCCGCGTGATGGGTGTCGCTTCGCTGTCGGTGTCCGCCACGTCTGTCCCCCCCGAGATCTACCTGTCCGCAAGGGTGTAGCCGACGCTCCCCCAATAACGCCAGCCCCCCGGACTTGCCCCGCCCCCCACAGGCGGGCAGGTTAGGCGAGACGCGCGGCCAACCTGCGCCCCGAGGAGACGAAATCGATATGGCCAACCTGAAGCGCTGGGTCCTGCGCCGTCGTCCAACCGGCGAAATCCAACCCGGCGATCTGGACCTGATCGAGGAGCCGATCCGCGACCTGGCCGATGGCGAGGTGTTGATCCGCACCCTCTACCTCTCGCTCGACCCCACCAACCGTATCTGGATGAGCGACCAGGATCAGTACATGCCGCCGGTGCAGATCGGCGACACCATGCGCGGCAGCTCGCTGGGGATGGTTGAGCGCTCGCGCTCCGACCGCTTCAAGCAGGGCGACGTGGTCAACACCGGCCTCGGCGGCTGGACCAGCCACGTGATCGCGAACGGCACCCTGCTGATGCCCGCGCTGCAACTGCCTGGCGTACCGCTCTCGGCCTATATGAGCGTCCTGGGTGCCACCGGCCTGACCGCTTGGTTCGGCATGTGCGACATCGGCAAGCCGCAGGCTGGCGAAACCGTGGTCGTCTCAGCTGCAGCCGGAGCCGTCGGCTCCATCGCGGGTCAAATCGCCAAGCTGAAAGGCGCGCGGGTGATCGGTATCGCCGGCGGCAAGGTCAAATGCGACTGGCTGACCGGTGAACTCGGCTTTGACGGAGCCATCGACTACAAGAACGAAGACGTCGGCGCGGCCCTCGATCGGCTCTGCCCAAACGGCATCGACGTCAATTTCGAGAACGTCGGCGGCGACATCATGGACGCCGTGGTCAGTCGCATGAACAACTTCGGCCGCATGGCCCTGTGCGGCATGATTTCAACCTACAATGACGATACGCGTCCCGCCGGGCCCACCGACTTTGTCCGTGTGTTGATGCACCGCTTGACCATCCGAGGCTTCATCATCACCGACTTCTTGCCCAGAGCTGGCGAAGCCATGGCCGAGCTGATCCCCTGGGTGATGACCGGCGATTTGAAGTGGAAAGTCCACATCGATCAGGGCCTGGAGGGTGCCATGGACTCGCTCCAGCGCCTGTTTACCGGCAATCACGACGGCAAACTGCTGATCCAGGTCTCGCCAGAGCCGTAAGGGGTGCCATCGACCAAGGTGCTGGCCTTAAACGGTCGGTTGGCGAAACGGCGGTATTGTTGCTAGGCTACCGCAAGGGGAGCACAAAATGGCCGCCATTGCAGATCCAGCGCCGATGCCCGAACGCCGGGACGACGGCTTTTTCCTGGGCGGCGCCATCGCCATGACGGTGGTGATCGTGGCCGGGTTTTCGGTTCAGCTGGCGATGGGACGTTCCAGCTTCGCCGCGCCACTGCTGGTCCACGCCCATGCGGTCGTGTTCATGGGTTGGGTCGCGATCTACCTTTCCCAGAATATCCTCGCGACGACGGGCCGACTGGCGCTCCACCGCCGCTTAGGTTGGCTGGCCGCCGTCTGGGTCATACCGATGCTGGTATTGGGCTGTGCGGTCACGGTTGCGCTGGTGCGTCGCGGCCAGGTGCCATTCTTCTTCAAGCCGCAGCAGTTCCTGATCCTTGATCCGCTAACCTTGCTTACCTTCGCGGGCCTGACCACGGCGGCAATCATACTCCGGCACCGGACCGATTGGCACCGGCGGCTACACTTCTGCGCCATGGCGATGCTGCTGGGACCCGGGTTCGGTCGGCTGCTGCCTATGCCGCTTCTGGCACCTTGGGCGTGGGAAGCGACGGTTGTCGCCTGCCTCCTCTTCCCGTTCGCCGGGATGATTGCCGATCTGCGGCGCAGCGGCCGTGTCCACCCCGCGTGGGCCTGGGGCATCGCTACGTTGATCGGCTCGACGCTACTGACGGAGGCGATCACTTACAGCCCTGTTGGAGACGAGATCTATCGCGCCGTCGCAGTAGGATCGCCGGGTGCCGCCGTACCGCCCCTGGCCTTCCCTCCGCCACCGCCAGCCTGACTAACGCCCCTCGCGCTGTCCGGCCGCCACCCGCATTCTTGACCTAACCCCTCTGTTCGGCGCATAAGCCGCTCCTTCCGGCGCAACCTCGGTCAGCGCCCTCTACCGCCACGACCTCCAGGACCTATCTGGAACGAGGGCGGCGAGGCCCCCCGTCCACGCAATCGTGCACGGGGGCTAACCGCGTTTGGGCTTTAGAGGTGACGTTTGTTTGACGCGCTAACAGATCGGCTGTCCTCGGTATTTGACCGGCTCTCGGGCCGGGGCGTGCTGTCCGAGAAGGATGTCGCCGAGGTGATGCGCGAGCTGCGCGTCGCCCTGCTTGAGGCCGACGTCGCCCTGCCGGTCGTGCGCGACTTCATCGCCAAGGCCACCGAGGCTGCCACCGGCGAGGCGGTGATCCGCTCGGTCCGCCCCGCCGATCAGGTGGTCAAGATCACCTATGACGGTCTGGTGGAGATGCTAGGCGGGACCGGAGAGCCGGTGGGCCTGAACCTCGCGCTCAACCCGCCGACCGTGATCCTAATGGCCGGCCTACAGGGCGCGGGTAAGACAACCACCGCCGGTAAGCTGGCCCTGCGTCTGGTACGCGAGCGGAAGAAAGTGCTGCTGGCCTCGCTGGACACCCGGCGGCCTGCCGCCATGGAACAGCTGGCGATACTTGCCGAGCAGGCCGGCGCTCAATCCCTGCCGATCGTCGCTGGCCAGTCCGCGCCGGATATTGCGCGCCGCGCC
>JAYTWT010000342.1:0-5635 GCA_043743295.1 Alphaproteobacteria bacterium
ATGATCTTCAGAAAGCTCGAAACCGAGCCTGGACCCATGGCGCGCATCTGTGGCGGCTCCCTTTAGGTCGTCTTGATCCGCCGCGACGTCGAATTTCGCCAAGGGCCGGGGCGGATCTGACTGGCCCCATTGTACTGTCGGATCGTCTTACAGGAAGGCCGCGTTGGCCGCGATGGCCAGGATTGGCGCACCGGCCAGGATCACAACAAAGGCGACGGCGGCGCGGTCCAGGAAGGACATGGCTTGAGAAAACATTTGAGTCTCCAGATTTGCTGCATTGCAGCGAGTTAACGTTCGGAACCCCGTGCCCCGATGTGCTTATCGATATGCGCACATTGCTTTTCAATCAAATGAACATCGAGTAACGATATTAAACTTTTGCAATGCAACATAGTGAACCGGCGGTAAGGTCCATCTCCGAAACGACGGAGTGACTCGATGCCGCTGAAGTTGGAGCCTGGAACCCGGTTGGTGGTGGCGACCCACAATCCCGGCAAGGCGCGTGAACTGGCGGAGATTCTAGAAGGCCGCTTCGATCTGGTGGCGGCGGGAACTCTCGGCCTGCCGGAGCCAGAGGAAACAGAATCCACCTTCGTAGGTAATGCTCTGCTGAAGGCGCGCGCGGCGGCGGACGCCTCAGGCCTGATCGCCTTGGCGGACGATTCTGGACTGTCGGTAACGGCGCTGGGTGGCGCGCCCGGTATCTACTCCGCGCGCTGGGCGGGCCCCTCGAAAGACTTTGGGCTAGCAATGGCCAATGTGCAGGCCCGGCTCGAAGCCGTTGGGGCAGAGGACCTCAGCGCCTGGTTTACCTGTTCGCTGGCCATCGCGTGGCCGGAGGGACCTGGCGTCGTCGTCGAAGGCCGCATCGATGGGGCCCTGACCTTCCCGCCCAGAGGCGACAAAGGGTTTGGCTACGATCCGATCTTTGTACCCCAAGGCTTCACGCAGACGTTCGGCGAGATGGAACCTGTGGCCAAGGACGGTCTCAGCCACCGGGCCCGCGCCTTTGTGAAGCTGAAAGCGGCTCTGCTTTGAGCCAAGCAGTGCCGTTGGGGGTTTATGTCCACTGGCCCTACTGCGCGAAAATCTGTCCGTACTGCGACTTCAACGTCTTCAAGACCAAGGGACGTGAAGCCGAGGGTGCGGCCCTCGTTCGCGCGATCATCGCGGACCTCGAGGGCCAGGCACGTCTGACCGGACCGCGCGCGTTGGTCTCGATCTTCTTTGGCGGTGGAACCCCATCGCTGATGGACCCGGCGGCGGTGGCTGAGATCATCGCGACAGCGCGGCGGCTGTGGTCGCCCGCCGCCAGCGTTGAGGTCAGCCTTGAGGCCAATCCGACCGACGCGGAGGCCGCACGCTTTGAGGCATTGGCTGCGGCGGGCGTGAACCGGTTGTCCTTGGGCCTGCAAGCGTTGGACGATGTTTCGTTGAAATTCCTGGGGCGCAACCACAACGCTGACCAAGCCCGCCGCGCGGCTGGGGTGGCGGCCCGGGTCTTTCCGCGGCTGTCGCTGGACTTGATCTATGCTCGACCCGGTCAGACGGTTGGGGCTTGGGCCGAGGAGCTACGTGCGGCGGTCGGGCTGGGTGCGGAGCATCTGTCGCCCTACCAGTTGACCATCGAAGCGGGCACGGCTTTCGGACGGGCCGTCGCGCGCGGTGCCTGGACGCCCCCTGACGAGGATCTTGCCGCCGATCTATATGACACCACCCAGGCGGTCCTGGAGGCTGAAGGGTTCGAGGCTTACGAGGTTTCCAATCACGCGCGGGGTAATGCGGCCCGCTCGACCCACAATCTGGTTTACTGGCGAGGTCGGGATTATGTCGGTGTGGGTCCTGGCGCGCATGGCCGCATCATGACGGATAGCGGTCGGCTGGCAACTGAGGGCACGGCCAGACCGAGTGAGTACATCGCCCAGGTCCAGGCCTCCGGCGTAGGATTTTCTGGTGGCGAAATCTTGAGCGTCGTTGAGCAGGGCGAGGAGCGCTTGCTCAGTGGCCTGAGGATCCTGGACGGCGTACCGTTCGACGAGCTTGTAGCCCTGGACCTAAGTGCGCAGAACCCAAAGGTACGCGAATTGGTGGACCTGGGCTTGCTGGTCCCCGACTCGATGCGGCTGCGCGCCACGGCGAACGGGCGGCGGGTGCTGGACCGGGTGACCCGTGACCTAGTGCTCTAAAGGATCAACTGCGGTATTATGTAGCAAGCACACCTAATCCGGGTCACTCCAATCGTATCCTACGTGCTAAGTCATCGGATATGGCTATTAGCCCGCTTCAAGCGCCATGTTCTGGATTGCGGACTCTAGTTCATCAACACGGTTCTCTAGGCGATCTACCTGGCTGCGAAGGGCTGACGCTTCAATCAGGGCTTTGGCCGCATTGGCGCGTGCCACTTCAAGATCATCCCGCGAGGCGCAACCCGCCACGCACAACGCTACCGCAACTGCCGCAAGTACCTTGCGCATGACTTCCCCCTATGACCGTCCCAACACCATCTCCGGCCTCGTTTCCAAACGCAACGAACTTGCTACGTACCGCGCCCGGCTAGAAGCCCGACATCATCGCCCTGACGGTGGACATAGACCACCTGGGGGCCGCTATCCGCATCTTCGACCCAGAGGATACGCCAGAAGCCAGGATGCGCTACGCGGCGCTCCACAGAGCTCCTAAGGGCCAATCCACCCGGTTCGTGCGGCGTGCGTTGCGTGAAGCCTCGGGGCCGCTCACGTCTTGCGATCTGGCGGATATGTGGTGCTTGGATCGCGGGCTAACTGCCAAAGCGTCAACGGTGTCCATGCTCCGTAAGCGGATCGGGGCCACGCTCAAAGCTCTGCACAACAAGGGAAGCGCGCGCCCGGACGGGCATGTAGGCGGGCGGATCGGTTGGCGTCGAGTCTAGGGACGCGCCCAGCAGGTATACGACTAAATCTATCTACACAGTCTCGTGAGCAGACCTGCGACAAGCGTCCGCCAAGACTTTGATCCGCGTAGATGAATAGGGCGTTGTTAACTGCTCGTTAGCGAAAAAGTCTGTGCGCGGACGAGCCGCCTCATTGACGAGTCATTAGAACACGTGGCCCCATATGTAGGTTGTGAGGATCTATCGCACACAACATACAGAACGGGATCGACCCTCATCTCGGCGGGCCGTTCAAAGTGGCGGGCGGATTAACTGCCCGTCCTGGGCCGTATTCACCCCTGCCAGGGCGGGTACGGTTCACAGCGCAAAGTCGTATACCTGCAACTGGGCCGCCCCCTCGGGGGCGGCCCTTCTTCGTTGCAGGACACCATATCTAGGGGGACTTAGCAAGCCCTCAACAAAATCTGGTGCCCACTAGATTATTGAATTTGCTAAGTGATTCAAAGGAATCAAGAATTTCCGCGCTGCCAGTAACCCTTCCACTGACGCGACACCGGATGCGCCAGCGCCGACGACGTAGCCAGCAGGAACTGTTCGCCATTGCTGATACGGCGGTTATCTTCGCGCCACGCCATTTCAGCCGCGTAGGCGTGAAGGTAGTCGCCCGCAATGTGGTGGTGAATACCGATCTCAGCACGACGGATGCGCGAGAAGAACGACTCCGCCATGTTGGTGCAGCTTTCCGGCGTCGAGTACGCGACCGAGTGATTGATCCGGCGCGTCAGGAAGCTGGCTTCGAGGTTATCCCAATGCGAGGCCTCGTCAGCATGGATCGTGGCGCCAACGGCCACTGTAGCCATCACGAAGGGCACGCCAGCGGCTTCTGACGCGGCGACGTGGGTCAGGGTCTCACCGTCACGCTCGCGCGCTACCACGATCACCTGACGCTTGCCGTTCCGGTAGGCTTTACGGCGACGGTCAACGCGGTCGGCGCGGTTGTTCGCATGCTTCACGTAGCCGCCGAAATAGGCACCATCGACTTCAACCACGCCGGTCAACTCTGACGCAGCCTGTTCAGTCGCCAGGGCTTCCCTGATCTTGTGGCAGAGGACAAAGGCCGTCTTGTACTGGCAATCGAAGTCACGGCTCAGTTGGAGCGCGCTATGGCCCTTTGCTCCGTTCACAAAGATGGCGATGGCGGCGAGGATATCCCGAAGATCCATTTTCCGGCTCGCGAAGATCGTGCCGGACGTAACCGAGAACTGTGACAGGCACGCCTTGCACTTGAAGATGCGGCGGGCCGTAAAGGTGTAGCACTCGCAACCGCCGCACTTGGGGCAAACGGCGTCACCACCCGTTGAAGTCCATCGGATGGCGCGAAAGGCGTCGAACGCCTAGTCTTCCTTCATGCGCATCACCTTCGCCAGCGAGAGGTTGTGAGCGGCGGCTGAAAGGAGAAAGTGCGAGGCCATTGGTAATCACATCCGATGCGGTTGCATCTGATAAGATGTTACTACGCACTGTTTTCAATGTCGTTTGCATCAAATGTGATGATATTCGACATTAAAAGCGGAAGCGCGCGTGTACGAAGATCGGGACTGGGTAGCCCACACTAAGGGACTGCTGCGGGGCGAGATGGTGAAGCGCCATATCAGCTACGCCGGGTTGGTCGAAAGGCTGGCCGCAATCGGAGTGCGAGACACAGAGGCCAACCTGCGCAATAAAATTAGCCGTGGCGGATTCACCGGGGCTTTCTTGATCCAATGTCTAACAGTGATGGGAGTGACGGCTTTGCGTTTGGAACACTAAAGCTCAGTGGCGTTACTATCCGCCGATTGGTCTTAGGTATTCTTGTAGCGCTTGGTGTCGCTGGTGTTTTTGGTACTTGGGCGTTTGGGAGGCATGAGGCGTCCATCCGTGAGCGCGCCTACCCCATACCCGCAATCCAGAACGCCAAGCCCGAAGAGAAGGCTCTCCAAGTCCAAGCCCGCGAAGTGGCGACCGCCGAAGCGGCCTTGGAGATATCGATTTTTCAACTTGCGCTTAGCGTCGCCGGAGTTTTCGGCGTGGGATTTACGATCTACTACGCTCATCGAGCCTGGAGGGAGGCTGAGAGAAGCTCTGTCGCTGCCACGGCTAGCATTGAACATCTTCGCGTCATCGAGCGCGCTTATGCCTATGGAACAGCCGTCCCAAGCATTCTGAAAACAATGGGGCAGACTACCATCGATCTGGACGTTCGGGTTTCTAATCATGGAAAGACGCCCGCTCGAATACGGGAGGTGCGCTGCGGGGTTTTTCCGATCTTGGCGGGCGGACTGGTCGCCCATCCAACAGTGCCCGACTATTCCCAAGCGCTTTTGTTGCTGACCGACACCATCTTTGGAGCGGGGAATGAAAACGCAATCATGACCATTGATAACATGCCCTTGGCGGGTGCCGCGTACGGTCAGATTCTCTATGATGATGTGTTTGGTAAACGACAGTTTAGTCGCTTCTTCATAACCTACGATGCCGTGAAACGGGAGGTGGCTACAATACATAGCGAACCATGGAACGATTGTTCCTAGCACAAATCCAATCATCGCCCGTCACCGTTTCCAGTGACATAGGACGCCGCATCCGCAGATGCCCGCCCCGTCGTAGGTGTGCTTGCTACATATTACCGATCAACTGAGCAGCCTGGATCAGATAGCTGACACCGATGGCGGTGATGATCCAACGGGTCCAACGCTTGAAATTCAGGTCGGTGACCTTGTTGAGGAT
>JAYTWT010000343.1:0-2426 GCA_043743295.1 Alphaproteobacteria bacterium
GCCGCTGCGCCGACCAAGCTGTGGAAGGTGGCGACCAGCTGCGGCATGTCGGTCATGGCGACACGCCGGGCGATCAGCGCCCCGATACCGCCGCCAAGCACCACGCCGCCCAGGATCAGGCCGATGGTCAGCGGGTCCAGCTTCGGCCCCAGCAGCCACAGCGTGGTGCCCACCGCGATGCCCATACCAATCATGCCGTTGCGGTTGCCCGCCTGACTAGTGGTCGGCGACGATAGGCCCCGAAGCGCCAGGATGAACAGCACCCCAGAGACGAGGTAGAGGATAGCCGCGATATTGGCGTTCACTTCACGGCGTCCTTCTTTGCGGGCTCTTTCTTCTTGTACATCGCCAGCATCCGCTGGGTGACCAGGAAGCCGCCGAAGATGTTCACGGCGGCCAGGGCGGCGGCGATCGCACCTGCGCCTTTGGAGACCAGGACCCCACCAGTCAGTTCGCCCGAGGTGCCACTGGCCGCCGCAGCCAAGAGGGCGCCCACAATAATCACCGAAGAAATCGCGTTGGTCACCGCCATCAGCGGCGTGTGCAGGGCCGGCGTCACGCTCCAAACCACATAGTAGCCCACGAAGATCGCCAGCACGAAGATCGCCAGGCGGAAGACGGTCGGATCAACGGCTTCCATGGGTGCCTCAGCTCTGCAGATTGGGATGAACAACCGCGCCGCCCTGGGTGACCAGAGCAGCCTTCAAGATCTCGTCGTCGTAGTCGGGTGCAAATGCACCCTCTTTGGTCAGGAACAGACCCGCGAATGCCATTAGATTGCGGGCATAGAGCGCCGAAGCGTCCGTCGCGATGCGGCCCGGCAGGTTCGCGACGCCCATGATCTTTGCGCCGTTCGCGGTTATCGCCACCTCGCCCAGTTTCACACCCTCGACGTTGCCGCCCTGTTCGACCGCTAAGTCTACCAGCACCGAGCCGGGCTTCATGGAGGCCACCTGGGCGGCGCTGACCAGACGTGGCGCGGGACGGCCCGGGATCAGGGCGGTGGTGATGACAATGTCCTGCTTGGCGATGTGGCTGGAGACCAGTTCGGCCTGCTTGGCCTGATACTCGGCGCTCATCTCCTTAGCGTAGCCGCCGGAGGTCTGGGCATTCTTGAACTCCTCGTCCTCGACCGCGAGGAACTTGGCACCCAGGCTTTCCACCTGTTCCTTGGTGGCGGGGCGCACGTCCGTCGCGGTGACCACCGCGCCCAGCCGCCGGGCGGTGGCAATGGCCTGCAGGCCCGCAACGCCCACGCCCATCACGAACACCTTGGCGGCGGCAATGGTACCGGCCGCCGTCATCATCATCGGCATGGCCTTGCCATAGGCTTCCGCCGCCTCGATCACGGCGCGATAACCGGCCAGGTTAGCCTGGGAGGACAGCACGTCCATCACCTGTGCCCGGGTGATCCGAGGCACGAATTCCATGGCAAAAGCGGTTGCGCCTTGCTTGGCCAGGGCGTCCAGCGCCGGGCGCTCCATGTAAGGGTTCAGCGTCGCGCAGACCAGCGTACCGGGCTTCAGCGCCTTGATCTCATCGGCCTCAGGCCCACGCACCTTGAACAGGATGTCGGCCGTGGCCAGCGCGTCCTTAAGGGTCTTGGCGATTGTGGCCCCGGCGGCAGCATAATCCGCGTCCGGATAGGCGGCGCCTGCGCCTGCGCCGCTCTCCACGGTGACGGAAAAGCCTGAGACGATCAGCTTCTTGACTGTCTCGGGCACCGCCGCCACGCGGGTCTCTCCAGCGCGGCGTTCCTTGGTGACGGCGATGACGGCCATGATGCGCAAGACTCTCTGAGGTCGCCTGGACCCGCCAGGCCTGAACAGCCGTCGTTAGGGAGGAGCGATCCGACCGGCGCTAGTGCGCCGCGTCGCTCCTCTTCTCGCGCAGCAGCATGATGCCCAGTACAAGGGCGACGGCACCGGCGGCAAAACCTCCGCCAAACCCGATCGGTGTGCAGAACCACATGATCACGAACAGCAGGAATGCGGCCAGAACCAACGAGCCCCACTTGGTCATACCCATCACCAGGTGGAAGGTCGCCTGCTGCTCGCTGACGTTCATCTCGCCGTGGTGGTAGTCGGAAGAAGAGCCGGCCATCGGGAAATTACTCTCGGATCAAGGAATACGTCAGAGGCCGCGATACACGATGCGCCCGGTTTGCTCAAGGAGAGCCTTCAGTCCGGCCAGGTAGCCAACAGGGTTCTTAAGGCGGCGATCAAGGCCAAGGGCTGATCGATCATCACATGGTGGTGGCTGTCGGGGATTTCGATCTCGCGCATACGGCCTGAGAGAACACTCGGCTCACCAGATTTCCGGCTTTCGATAATGCGGCTTTTGCTACCATAGAGGTGGACCATGGGTACCTGGGCCTTACCCGCTGCATCCTCGGTCTTGCCGGTCATCATCGACATCATGCCGGA
>JAYTWT010000344.1:0-3571 GCA_043743295.1 Alphaproteobacteria bacterium
CGTCTTTGGCGGCGTAAGCCCCAATGACGCGTGCGAGCTGGCCAGCGGGCGCCTGCAGAATGCCGGCGATCTTGGTCGCGGGCGCTTGCAGAAGTCCGATGAGCTTGGCACGGAGCTGGTCCAGCGACGGCAGGGCGGCGAGCGCCGTTACCGAGCCTTTATCCAACACCTGCAGACCCATGAAGCCGCCAATGACGGAGAACTTTTCGTTGTCCTTGGCGTACTGGGTCGCGACCTTGGCGGCAGACACCGGATCGGACGCAAAGGCGATGGCGACTGGACCCTTGAAGAGGGCATCGCCCACTTCGCCGATCGAGCCCCCAAGCGCCTTAATGGCCAGGGTGTTCTTTACCACCTGCAGCTGGGCACCTTCAGAACGAAGGCGGCCCCGCAGATCGGTCATTTCCGCAACGGTCAGACCCTTGTTGTGGGTCACGACCACGGCGCCGGCGGCATCGAATACGCCCTTGAGCGATTCAATGGCGTCCTGCTTTTGAGCGCGGTCCATTGCGGTCTCCATATTCAGGTTGGGCGTACGCAAGAGTGCGCACACCGATAGACAACCTGTCCGATATGAGAAGCCGCAGCCTAGCGCCCAGGCCGCGCAATGCGGTGGGACGACCAACTGTCATCTTCCCGTCTCCCTATGACCGAGGAAGGGCTCTTCCTCGCGTTACGACCGTAGGTGACCCCGACGGCTTCACAGTTCTTGGACAGGATCGAATTGCCAGAAGCAACTCGCCCTCACCAACCCCTCTCAGGATCAGCGAAGTCGCGGCGTCTACACGAAGGCGTGAGGGGGTTCAACCCTCAGCGATCCAAGCTTCGAGCATCTCAGCCTTCGCCAGGTCCTTGGGCCGTCCGAATAGGCGAAGGATGCGGAGCTGTTCCGGGGCGGAGGGAATGGGAGCCCCAGGGTGTAGCGCCCCAATCGTCAGGCGTTCACCTCGAACCCACAAGCCACCCATGACTTCAACTGGACCCCACGACGTTTCGTAGCGCGCAAAGTCATCCGACCGGAATGGGCCATCCGGTGTTCTGGGCTCCGAGATAGGCAGCCAGTGGGACCAGATCACCCGCAGCGCTCGAGCGCCCTCTGGATCAGTGACAACGTCGAGGTCAACTGCATCTGCAACCGGCACGCCTAGGACCACCAAGGCACCGCTCCCGATTAGGCACCACGTGGCGGCATTCTCGTCGAGGGCTGGCGTGACGGCCGAGAGCAGTCGGAGCAGAGCGTCAGGCGTCATAGTTCGACCTAGCAATCGGACCCTTGCGCGTCAAAGTCTCTGGCGAACGAAACAAGAATATGCCAAGCTGATCTTATCGAACGATCTGGAGTTCACATCGATGGGCCGCGACGATAGCGACACCAAGCCTACCATCGAGACCAATTCCAGCTTCTCGGTGCAGGAGGCAGCTACACCCTTCATCGACAAGGCCGAAGCGTATCGGCGCTATGTACAAGAGGGTTTGGACGACATCGCCGCGGGGCGGGTCTATGACTGGGAAGATGTCAAGGCTGAGATGGATGCCGAGTTCGGTCCGCTTCCGGCTTGAAGGTTCGCCTCGCGAAGGCCGCGCGCGCCGAATTCAGGTCTGCGGTCGGCTATCTGCGCGCGCGCAGTCCATCTGCCGCTCAACGGCTGAGATCGAGACTCCAGGCTGCCATCGACAGCCTTGCTGAACTGTCAGGGCGAGGTCGGCGGTCAAGCATCAACGGTGCCCGCGAACTTCTCCTACGCGGCGCGCCCTACGTCGTGGTCTATCGCCTTGACGCGGATCAGATCACTGTCATCCGCATCCGCCACACCCGTCAGGACCCCTCGCCGTAGTCGGCTGGCCGCTCACGCCCGCTCGAACACCGCCGCGATGCCCTGTCCGCCGCCGATGCACATAGTCTCCAGGCCGTACTTCCCATCGCGGCGCTTCAGTTCGCGCAGCAGGTTGGCGAGGATGCGGCCGCCGGTGGCACCGATCGGGTGACCCAGGCTGATGCCGGAGCCGTTGACGTTCAGCCGATCCCGCTCGTCCCAGCCCCAGCCCTTGAGCACGGCCAGCACCTGCGGCGCGAACGCCTCGTTCAGTTCCACAAGGTCGATGTCGTCCCAGCCTAGACCCGTGCGCTCGAACAGCCGTTTCACCGCCGGCACCGGTCCGATGCCCATCCGTGAAGGATCGCACCCAGCGGCGGCCCAGCTGATGAACCAGCCCATCGGGTCGAGGTTGAGCTTGGCCAGCATATCTTCGGACACCACCAGGCACGCGGCGGCCGCATCGTTCTGCTGGCTGGCGTTACCCGCCGTCACCACACCGTCCTTCTCGAGAGCCCGCAATTTACCCAGGCTCTCCGCCGTCGCGTCAGCGCGCACGCCTTCGTCCTTGGCGAAAATGATGGGATCACCTTTCTTCTGCTTCACAGAGACCGGCACCAACTCATCGTCGAACTTGCCGGCAGCCCAGGCCGCGGCGGCCCGCTGATGGCTCATGGCGGCGTATTCGTCGGAGGCTTCACGGCTGATCTGGTAGTCGCGGGCCAGGTTGTCTGCGGTCTCGATCATGCCGCTGATCACACCGAACCGCTCAATCGGCTGGCTCATCACCCGGCCACGGGTGAGGCGGTCGTGCATGGTCACCGAGCCCATGCGCGCGCCGTCGCGCATGTCGGTGGTGTAGTATTCAACGTTACTCATGCTCTCGACGCCGCCGGCGATCACCACGTCGGCCACGCCGGTCTGAACCATCATCGCCGCGTCGATCACTGCCTGCAGGCCCGAGCCGCAGCGACGGTCCAACTGGTAGCCAGGCACCTCAATCGGGAACCCCGCCGCAAGGGCCGACCAGCGCGCGATGCAGGGTGCCTCGCCGTTGCCGTAGCCCTGGGCCATGATCACATCGTCCACCCGAGCCGGATCGAGGCCGGTCCGCTCGATCAAAGCCTTCAGGACCACCGCGCCCAGTTCGCCGGCGGTCATGCTGGCCAAGCTGCCCTGAAACTTCCCGACAGCGGTGCGGATCGGCGAGACGATGGCGGCGCGGCGCATTGGTGTGTCCTCCAAAATTGTTGGACGTTCCCTGGAGCCGCCTCCCCGGCCCGTCAAGCGTTTCAGCCGGTCCAGACCGCCGGACGCTTGTCCATCCAAGCCTTCACGCCCTCTTTGTAGTCGGGCTCGCGGGACATCTCCAACAATAGCGCCTCGGCCGCCTTCACCGACGTCGCGGCGTCACGGTGCAAGTCGCGGTAAATCTGGCGCTTGGTCTGGCGCGCAGACCCCGGCGCGACGTTCACGGCTATATTGCGGGCGTATGCCAACACCTCGCCCATCAACTGATCTCCCGGCACGATCCGATTAAGGAAGCCCATGGCCATCGCCTCCTCGGCCGTAAACACCCGGCTGGACAACAGGATGTCGTTGGCGTGGGTCAAGCCGATGATGCGCGGTAGCACCCATGAGAGGCCGAACTCCGCCGGGAAATTGAATCGTCCGTGTGCCGCCGTGAACTTGGCACCGGGCACACAGAACCGCAGATCCGCAAAGGCCGACAGTACCAGGCCGATACCCGCCGCCGC
>JAYTWT010000345.1:0-1678 GCA_043743295.1 Alphaproteobacteria bacterium
TCCAGGGTCTCGCCGTCCTCGTCTTCGGGGCCCAGCATGTCCTTCCAGAGCGCCGCGACCTGACGCCGGTTGTCTGGATCGTTCGGCGAGAACCAGGTACCCGCAGCCCGCAGGCGATCCAGTCGATAGTCGTGTGGCCCGGCGATGATCACCACTTCACTGCGGGCCTTCAGGAGATCGATGAATGGCACGAACAGCTGGCGGTTGATGCCGTTGCGATAAAGCTCGTCTGGCAGGCGGTTGGAGGTCGCCACCAGGGTCACGCCGCGCGCGAACAGCGCCGTGAACAGCCGCCCCAGGATCATGGCGTCGGCGATATCGGTGACCTGGAACTCATCGAAGCACAGCAGGCGCGCTTGACCGGCGACCACATCGGCGACTGGCGCTATCGGATCATCGCCCTTGTGCTGGCCGAAGCGAGCCTTGCGCGTCGCCACGTCGCCCTTCCGCCAAGCGTCGATCAGCCGGTGCACTTCGCCCATGAAGACGTGAAAGTGGGTACGCCGCTTCTTCTCAACCGGGACCGTCTCATAGAACAGGTCCATTAGCATGGTCTTGCCGCGCCCGACCGGGCCGATCAGGTAGACCCCGCGCTGGCTCTCGCGCTTTTGGAACAGGCCCTTCAATCCGCCCCGAGGGGCCGAAGCCGCTAGGTCGATCTCTAAGCGCACGAGCGGCGCAAGGGCCGCGGCCTGGGCCGGATCGGGCTGGATCGTGCCGTCCCGCAGTCTTGCGTCGTAGGTGGCCTGAAGGGCTGAGGCCATCCGCCCTACTTCATGGTCGGGATGACGAAGGCGCTATCCTCGACCGCACCCTCGGGCCACCGTGCGGTGATGGTCTTGACCTTGGTGTAGAAACGCACGCCTTCCATGCCGTGTTGGTTGGCATCGCCGAACGCCGAGCGCTTCCAACCCCCGAACGAGTGATAGGCCACCGGCACCGGGATCGGCACATTGATGCCCACCATGCCGACATTGACCCGGGCGGCGAACTCGCGCGCGGCGCGCCCATTGCGGGTGAAGATCGCCACGCCATTGCCGTATTGGTGCGCCGACGGCAGGGCGATGGCCTCTTCGAAGCTCTCGGCGCGGACGATCTGCAGGACTGGGCCGAAGATTTCCTCCTGGTAGGTCTTCATCGTCGGCTTCACCTGATCGAACAGGCTGGGGCCGATGAAGAAGCCCTTCTCGTAACCCTGCAGGCTGAACCCTCGCCCATCGACCACCAGTTCGGCGCCCTCATCGATGCCCATCTGGATGTAGCCCGCGATCTTGTCGCGGTGGGCCCCAGTCACCACCGGGCCGTACTGGGCGGCCGCGTCAGTGGAGATTCCGACCTTGAGGGTCTCCAGTTCCGCCAGCACCTTCTCGCGCACCGCCTCGGCGGTCGCTTGGCCGACCGGCACAACCACCGGCAGCGCCATGCAACGCTCACCCGCCGATCCGTACGCAGCGCCGACGATGGCGTCGGCGGCCATGTTCAGATCGGCGTCGGGCAGGACGAGGCTGTGGTTCTTGGCGCCTCCGAGGGCCTGGACCCGCTTGCCGTTCTTGGTGGCGGTCTCGTAGATGTACTTGGCGATCGGGGTACTGCCGACGAAGCTGATCGCCTGGATGTCGGGGTGGGCGAGCAACGCATCGACAGCCACCTTGTCACCGTTGATCACGTTGAAGCAGCC
>JAYTWT010000346.1:0-2657 GCA_043743295.1 Alphaproteobacteria bacterium
ACCGCTTTGCCGTCCCCGGCGCCCCCCACGTCCCCAGCCTGCCGCACCTCGTACGCATGGCCTCAGCCTAAGTCGCACAGGAATCTGCCCCGGCTACACGAAAAATGCTCTAAACTTTTGAATTAGCGCCTTTTTCTCCGACCTGATCGAGTCAATCAGGTCGGAAAAGGCTCTAGGCTGGCGCAGAACCGCTCCGCTCCGAGCGGATGGCGACAAATTCGCGAAGCCTGGCGACATTTGCGCCCTCGGTCTCCCCGCGCACGCAGATCCGACCCCACTGATCGATGTGCAGCAGCCGCAACGCCAGGTTCTGATCGTTGTCGGCGAGTACGCGGCTCATCTGGGTGTTGGTCAGCTGCAACAGTTCGCCGACATAGGAGTCCCGGAAATAGTCCTCGGAAATGTTCAGGCGTTGGAACACGGTCGTCCAGAAGCCAAACTTGTTGCGCTGGCTTAGCTCCGCCGGAATATAGCGGTCGGCCACCTTGCGCACGACATGTTTGTCGCGGCGGAACGGATGGGCTTTGTCCAGCACCGTCAGGTCGAACTTCAACTTGTGACGCAGCCCCAGGTTCACTGCCGCCCGGACCACGTTATTATCCAGGAACGGAAACCGTGACTCGATGCTTCCAGCCATGCCCATGGTGTCGTTGCGGTGCAGCAGGATCCGCAGATGGTGGTGCAGGTATTCCAGAGTCCAGGCCTGGGAGTCGGAGCTCACGCCGACCTTCGCCATGGCCTGCCGAATCCGGTCGTTGTCGTCGTCGACCTCGCGCCGGTTGAAGATCGAACGGACGGCGTCGCCGTTGTTGTCGCTCTTCGGCCAGGCGATTTCACCAAGTCCGGGGATGCCCCTGACCGCGGATCGGATCGAACCCCCGACCCTGTAGTAGGCGTCGGTCAGGTTGCGCCGACCCAGCCACGGGTAGCCCAGGAAACACTCGTCGGATCCTTCGCCTGACAACAGGCCCTTGACCCCACTGTCGCGCGCGAGCTGCGCCACCAGCATCATTGGAATGCAATTTGGACGGTCCGCGAACGGCTGCTCAAAGTGTTTCACCGCCTGGGGAATGTAGTCGATGAAGTCCTGCTCCTCGACCTCGACGGCCTTGAGGTCCAGTCCAAGGTGCCGCGAGAGGGCCGCCGCGGCGTCGTACTCGCTCCAGCGGCCTTTTACGTTGGCGTGGAAGATCGCCAGCTTGTCGTAGCTGCGCGCCGCCATCGCCATGAGCAACGAAGAGTCGACCCCGCCGCTGCAGAACGCCCCCACGGGCACATCGGCGAACATGTGGGACTGGACGCTCTGGGTCAGCAGTTCATCCATGTGATCGACCACGGCGGCGTCGCTCATCCGTGCGTAGGTCGCCAGCGTGTCGGCGCTAAGAAAATCCTCCAGCGTGGCGAAGGTTGAATGCGCCACCGGTTGGCCCGGACTCAGACGCAGCACCCCGCCCGGCGTGACCGCCGATACCCCTTCCTCAAAGGTGAAGCCCCGGGTCGGGCCGCGGAATTTCAGCAGATAGGAGGCCAGGGTGAACTTGTCGACGACAGGCGCCATCCACGGTCGAAGAGCCTTGGTCTCCGAGGCGAACAGAAAGCCGTCCGCCGTTTCAGACACGAACAGCGGCTTCATCCCGAAACGATCTCGGGCCAACAGCAGGCTGCGTTCCTGTTTGTCAAAGAGCGCAAAGGCGAACATGCCCTCAAGTTCGCGAAGGCCCGCCTCAGGTTCCTTGTGCAGCAGCCAATAGAGCAGGACCTCAGTGTCCGAGGTTGTCCGGAATTCGACGCCGGCTTCGACCAACTGCGCGCGCAACGCCTGATAGTTGTAGATTTCGCCGTTGTAGATCAGCGCATAGCGGCCTGTTGCGTCCCAGAACGGCTGGTTGGACCGCGCATCGACATCCAGGAACGACAGCCGGGTGTGCGCAAAGCCGACCCCGGCCGCGAAATGTACGCCGTGACCGTCTGGGCCGCGATGGTCGAGTGCGTGCATCGAAGCCCGAAGTTTGACCTCATCAGGAACTCGGTGCTCGTCGCGATAGAGCACGCCAAAGATGCCGCACACTACTGCGCCTCCCTACCAAACGCGTGACGCGCCTTCATATCCACAGCGGCCTCATTGTCCCAGGGCAGGCTGCACTCGGCCTGCGGTTTGTCCGTATTGGACGCAAGTGCCTAATAATATTCCAACCCTCGGGGCGGAGCGCGATTTATGGGAGCCACCTCCAACGCCCCCGCAGGTTCGCGTAGAACGCGCCGGCCAGGTTTGTGTAGTCGTCGGTCCAGGCGCGCGCCTTGAAGGGGTTCACGGTCGCCCATTGCCCGCTCGCCGTCAGGTTGGCGAGCGCAGCGTGGGTCTTTGCGACGACCACCGCGTCCTCTGGCGACTCCCAACGCGCTTCTTCATCGGCGCCGGGGCGGTACGATTGGATCAGGCCCCAGCCGCCGGCCGCCCGCGCAACCGCCTGCGCCGGGCCGAGCAGATCGAGGTTGCGGTTCGAAAGGTGCAGGATCAACAGCCCGTCTGGCTTGAGCTTGCTCAGGTATCCTCTCACCGCCTCGACGGTCAGCAGATGCGCCGGCACGGCGTCGGACGAAAAGGCGTCGATCAGCAGGATATCAAAAGTCGCATCCGGCTGCTTCGCCACCGTCAG
>JAYTWT010000347.1:0-1804 GCA_043743295.1 Alphaproteobacteria bacterium
GACCCTTTCATGACCACCAGCCTGGGTGCCGGAACCCTGCCCATGCCGGCTCTGGTGCTGGCAGGTGAACGCGACGCCGTTCACCCCGTGGCCACCGTGCGGCAGACCGCCGAGCGTATTGGCGCGACCTATGAGGCACTGCCCGGCATGAGCCATTGGTTGATCGGCGAAGCGGGCTGGGAAGGGGTCGCGGAACGGGCCTTGGACTGGTTGGAGCCAGTGCGCACAGCCTGAGCGGCCCTAACCCTTAGCCTTACGGCGCTGCCAAGCCCATCGCGCTAGGCCGGCGGCCGAGACCACCACCCAGGCCCCCTCCATGGCGGCTGCGGACAGGTTGAAGGCTTCGGTGAACAGCGATACCAGGATCAGGGCGGCCCCAATCAGGTTGGCGAGCAAGGATACCGGTGCCTTGGCGTCGAGGCGGCCCATGGCCGCTCCCGCGTAAGCGATCAGGATTACGACGACGCCGATCAAGCCGGCAACATCTGGCAGCGATATCAGAACTTACGTTCCTGGTACTGCATGTTTCCGGTGTCATATTTCGGGCTCAACGGGGTGTCGTCGGCTTTACGAACCGTCGAGAAGTTGAGGCCGATGCTGTCGGTAGACGTCAGGTATTCCCATGAGCGCCGAACCCGCTTTAAGCCGTCCGGGTCCTGCGGTTGGGTGTAGTTGGCCGTCGGGTCCAAAGGCGGCTCGTGAACAAACGCCCACACGTTCAACGCCTTGGAGATTTCGACATCGGCACCCATCGGATACCGAAGCTCAGCGAAGCAAATCCCCTTGTTCGAGCCCGGGGGTGAGACCACGATCTGGTAGCCCTTTTCCAGACCCAGCTGCTTAGACCAGGTTTGTTCCCTGCGGTTCATCTTGAAGCCGTTGGCCTTAGCCAGGACGTCCAGCTTCTGGCCTCGCACCTGCGGAATACAGACTTTTTCCAGGACTGCGATGGCTTCAGCTCCGAGACCGGTCGTCGGCACAGTCGGCGGCGGTGGCGCGGGCTCTGCTGGGGGTGCGGGCATTGCGACCGGTTCGGCCGATGCCTGCGGCGCGGGCAGGGGCTGCGAGGCCGGGGCAGGCACGACCGCAGCGGCTGGCGGTACAGCGGTCGGCGCAGGAGTCTGCGCGGCAGAAGACGTCGCCAGCCCCGCGGCGACAATCAGACTGGAGAGGGCGAAACGCATGGTGAGGTCCCCTGAGATCAGCGTCGCATCAAACGTGAGGCCTGTGACATAGGCAAGGCCTCATGGCGACCAAATTACGGCAATAATTTTATTTCCCGGCGGCTTGCCGTGCGTGTGGACAGTCTGTGGTTCAAATCCGAGCTAGGTTGCTTCAACTGCATGCTCGGCCAGTATCGTCAGACCGTCCGGAGTTACGTCAGCAAATCCGCCGCGCACTTGATAGACCTTGATGCCCCCGTCGGCGTGGACGCGGACTGCGCCTTCCTTGAGGGCGGTCATGAACGGTGCGTGGCCGGCCAGGACGCCGAAGCCGCCTTCGGTGCCTTCCGCATCCACCTGGTCCACCGGTCCGGAGAACAGTTCGCGCTCCGGGGAGACCAGAGAAAAGTGCAGCTTCTCGGCCATCGCCCCTAGGCTTCCTGCGCCAGCTTCTCGGCCTTGGCGACCGCGTCCTCGATGGTGCCGACGTTGTAGAACGCAGGCTCCGGCAGATGGTCGTACTCGCCGTCCACCACCGCCTTAAACGAGCGGATGGTATCTTCAAGGCTGACCAGCACGCCGGGCGTGTTGGTGAATTGCTCGGCCACATGGAACGGTTGGCTGAGGAAGCGGCTGATCTT
>JAYTWT010000348.1:0-6378 GCA_043743295.1 Alphaproteobacteria bacterium
GCAGATCGAGGTCTCGGGCGCCGGCGATGTACGCCTGCTGACCCGCCCTGCCCGCCTGGACACCGAAGTCTCCGGGGCCGGAAGGATCCAGGAAGGCGCACCACAGTCCGCGCCTGCAGAAACCAAGGCCGTCCCGGGCGCGAAGACCTAGGCGGCGGACGCCCTTGGATCGCCGGCGATGTGGCGGCCGTTCTCGAGCCAGGCACGCAGGCCGGGCGAGGTCTCTTCGGCCAATCGCGCCGCGTAGAGATCTTGATCTTCCTGCGTCAACACGCCCTGCCAGCGGTTGTTGGTGCCCTTGTTGAGAAAGGTCTTCGTCCCGCCCTCAAATCCCATCTCCATGCCCGGGAGCAAGGCCGCGCCGTCCCGCTGCATCGTCTCGAACGTGGCGGCCTCAACCAGCGACGGCCAAAGCGCCTCCGCCACGTCGATCTCCAGAAACGCCGCGATACGTTTCATCTCGGTGGCGAGGTCGGCCTTCATGTCGTTGTAGTGCAACATCAGCAGATTAGGCCGGGCCCGCGCCTCCCAGTAGGACCGCTCGATAGCGAAGAACGACTGAGACATCACTTCCAGCGCGTTCGTCTCGCTCGGCGTAATCCAGTGATGGAAGAACTCGCGCGGCGTCCTTGGTGGGCGAGGCTTCGGCCGGCCAATCGTCATGTCCGCCGCGCCTACGCTGTCCAACCGTTCCCAAACATTCGGCAGATAGCCGTTGACGTGGTTCAGCCAAGACATGCAGGCGTCGCGGCCGCCGCGCGCCACATGGATGTACTTCACCTCCGAATAGATCGGCAGGCCGTCCAGCGGCAGGTGCGACTTGAGGAACCGCCGATGGGTCTGCGCTTCGATCAGTCCCAGCATCATCTCCAGTGGCATCTGGATCCGACAATCCAGCCACGGCGACAGCATGGTCAGGGGCCGCGGCTCCGCCGACTGAAAGATCAACAGGTTGACGATCTGCTGAGTCCAGGTCGTCCCGACCTTGGGTGCCGTCGCGATGACCACGTCGCCGTCCCGCGGCTTAAAATGATCCCAATGACGACTGTCGCAATAGTAGTCCCGGACCTCGCGGACCGGCGCGCGCTCAAGCATCTTGGCGTTCTCCCTAGGCGCATTGTCCCCAGGGGTTCGCCGGCGTCAACCGATCAGGCGGGGACGAACCTCAGCGCTACGCCATTGTTGCAATAGCGCAGGCCGGTCGGTTGCGGACCGTCGTTGAACACGTGGCCCTGGTGGCCGAGGCACTGGGCACAGTGATACTCCGTGCGCGGGATCCCGATCTTGAAGTCGGTGGTTTCGCCTAACGCGCCGGGAATGGCACGGAAGAAGCTGGGCCAGCCGGTGCCGCTCTCATACTTGGCTTCGCTCTTGAACAGCGGCAGGCCGCAACCCAGGCACACGTAAGTGCCTTTGCGCTTCTCCTTCAGCATCGGGCTGGTGCCGGGCCGCTCGGTATCTTCCTGGCGCAGTACCAGATAGCTTGCACCCGGCAGACGCTTGCGCCACTCGGCGTCGGTGATCTTGCGGAACGATGAGGCCGCATAGGCGTCGGCCTTTGCCGCCCCCATGAGGACAGGCGCAATACCCGCGAGGGCCAGACCCAGGATCGGGGCGGTGCTGAAGAGGCGACGGCGATTCAGGTGCATGTTCATGTGGGTTAGTACGTGCCATCTCGGCGAAAGGTTACAAGACCTCTGAGGTCCAAAAATACCGAACATCAGGCGTTTTCTCCTCGTTGTGCGCGCCATCCGTAAACTCGACCGGCTTGAAACCGCGCGCCTCGTAGAACCGCCGCGCGCGATCATTTTGCTGGAAGGCCCACAGTTGCTTTGGCTTGCCTGCGTCCAGGGCCTTGCCCAGTAGGCGCGGACCTATCCCCCTGCCCTGATAATCCGGGTGAATATAGAGTTGGTCGATCCAATCCTCATCGAAGGCCACGAAGCCCACAACGGCGTCCGTGACGGTCGCGACCCAGACGATTTTGTTCGGCAACATCCGCTCAGCGACGAAGCTGAGGTCTTCAGCCTCAGTGTGGATCTCAGGCAGGAAAGGCAAGGACACGCGAAACGCCGCCCGCATCACCCTGGCGATGGCCGGTGCATCGTCCGGCGTCGCCGGCCGCAAGATCACAGACCTGCACCCTCGTCCAAGCCCAGCATCAGGTTCAGGTTCTGAACCGCCGCGCCTGAGGCACCCTTGCCCAGGTTGTCCAGCACGGCCACCAGCCGCGCTTGCGAACCGTCGGCAGAACCAAACACAAACAGTCGCATCCGGTTGGTGCCGTTGAGGCTTTCTGGATCCAGACCCGCGACATAGCCCCCTGCCCCGGCGCGCACGGTCTGTAGTTCGGCGCACTCTGCCGCGCTGGCCACCTCGACAAAGCTCTCGCCCTGATAGGCGCGGGTTAGCTGTTCCAGCAGGTCACCTGGTGAAGGCCTGCCTGGCAATGCCCAAAGCTGCAGCGGAACCTCCACCAGCATGCCCTGTGCATACCGACCCACCGAGGGCGCAAACAGTGGCGGATGCGACAGACCGGCATGGGTCTGCATCTCTGGCAGGTGCTTGTGCGCCAGGGTCATGCCGTAGGCTCGGAAGGCATCGGTCGTGCCCACCGGCGTGATCCCCTCGAACTCCGCGATCAGCCCCTTGCCGCCGCCGGAATAGCCTGAGATCGCGTTGACGGTCAGCGGGAAATCGACCGGGACCAGGCTTGCGGTCACCAGCGGACGCACCAGGGCGATGAAGCCGGTCGGATAGCAGCCTGGGTTGGAAACGCGCGTGGCAGCCTTGATCGCCCCGCGCTGATTGGGCGACATCTCGGCAAAGCCATAGGCCCAGCCCGGCGCAACCCGAAAGGCAGTGGAAGCGTCCACCACCTTTACAGTGTTCGACGTGATCATGCCGACCGCCTCACGCGAGGCCTCATCCGGCAGGCAAAGCACTACGGCGTCGGCACCATTTAGCATCTCGGCCCGCGCCTCCGGGTCCTTGCGCCGGGTCGGGTCGATGGAGACGACCTGAAGGTCGGTGCGAGCCGCCAACCGATCGCGAATATGAAGGCCAGTAGTACCGGCTTCGCCGTCGATGAAGATGGTGTGGGTCATGCGAGGTTCCTGGAAAGGAAAAGGGCGCTCCGGTTTCCCGAAGCGCCCTGATCCGCAAACACGTAGGTTCGCGCGCGGTTAGCGCTTCGAGAACTGGAAGCTGCGACGGGCCTTGGCCTTGCCGTACTTCTTGCGCTCTACGACGCGGCTGTCGCGCGTCAGGAAACCGTGCGGCTTCAAGAGCGGGCGCAGGCCGGGCTCATAATACGTCAGGGCCTTGGAAATCGCGTGACGGATAGCACCGGCTTGGCCGGAGAGGCCTGAGCCCGTGACCGTGATATCCACGTCAAACTGACCTTCACGATCGGTGACTTGGAAGGGTTGTGCGATCATCATCCGCAAGACAGGGCGCGCGAAATACTCGATCTGGTCGCGACCTTCTTTGCCCTTGGGATTGTCGCCCCCATAGATCGTGATCTTGCCCTTACCAGGCTTGATCCAGACGCGGGCGACGGCGTTCTTGCGCTTGCCGGTGGCATAGGCGCGGCCCTGGGCGTCGACCTTACGTTCATGAACAACGGCCTCAGCTTGCGTGCCCATGCCCTTCAGGGCGTCAAAGCCGGTGGCTGGCGTGGTGGCTTCCGACATCAGGCGCTCCGCACGTTCTTGGCGTTCAATTCGGCGAACGCGATAGCCTCAGGGTTCTGCGCCGCGTGCGGATGCTCGGGCGCATTATAGATGCGCAGGTGGGTCATTTGCTTGCGCGCCAAGGGGCTTTCCTTGGGCAGCATGCGCTCAACGGCCTTTTCCAGCACCCGCTCGGGATACTTACCGGCCAGGATCTGTGCCGGGGTCCGCTGCTTCACGCCGCCCGGGTGACCCGTGTGCCAGTAGTAGATCTCGTTGGTCGCCTTCTTGCCTGTGAACTTCACCTTGTGGGCGTTCACAACGACAACGAAGTCACCGCAATCGACGTGCGGGGTGTAGTCCGGCCGATGCTTGCCGCGAAGACGCATGGCGATGAACGAGGCCAGACGACCGACAACGGCGTCCTGGGCATCGACAACGATCCATTTCTTCTCGACCTCGGCGGGCTTCAAAGAAGCCGTGGTGCTCTTCAGCATGAGGGGCGTGTCCAATAGAACCTACGGAGCGACCAAATGCCTCCCCGATGTGAGGCGCGGCATATGCAGGCTCATCATCCGCCTGTCAAGACGTTAGTTACCGCACAGGCCCATTCAAGTTACGGAATTTATTCGGAAAATCGAATATGGTATTATGATACCGTCAACTTCTAGCGCTCTGCGCGATCAGCCTGTCTGCCAAGGGGTTCAAACCCGCAGTACCGTCGTCTCAACCACAGGCCTGCGGCCCCAGATGCGTTGACCGGCCTTTTTCACGCCCCGTGAGATCGCCTTCTCGATTTCCTCGTCCAGTTCCAGGTCGTTGCCTTTAAGGCGCTTTACGGCGGTCTCGGCTTCATCCGCCAGGTCGTTCAGGACTTCGTCGAGATGGTCTTCGCTCTCCGTCGGCAAACCTAGCGCGCGAACTTGCGGGCCAGACACGATCCGCCCCCGCTCGTCCAGCACGACGGACACCGCCAGCACGCCATTGAAGGCGGCATGACGACGCTCCCGCAACGCTTCGCCGTTCTCAGGAACCACGACACCGCCGTCGATGTAGAGCCGGCCCGCATGGACCTCGTCGATGATCTCGGCGCGACCCGGTGCCAAGCGCACCATGTCGCCGTTGCGGGGAGTCACCGTCTGCGGCACCTGTAGGTCGCGGGCGAAAGCGGCGTGTTCCATCAAGTGGCGGCGTTCGCCGTGGGTTGGAACAGCGATGGTGGGCCGCGCCCAGGCGTACATCTCAGCCAATTCATCACGGCACGGATGGCCGGAAACATGGATGCCGGGATGGTCGCGTTCAGTGTACAGCCGCACCCCGCCTTCCGTGAGGCGGTTCTGAAGGTTACGAATGGGAATCTCATTGCCTGGGATAACACGGGACGAGAACACGCAGGCATCACCCGCGCCTAGCTTGACGTGAGGATGGGTACCTTCTGAAATTCGCGATAGCGCGGCGCGCCCCTCTCCCTGACTGCCGGTGCAGAGATAGAGCACGGTGTTGCCCGGCAGCCGTTTGGCCGTCGAGTCGTCCAGGAAAGGCTTGATGCCCTGCATCAAGCCCACCGACTTGGCCGCCGCCGCCATTCGATGCATCGAACGACCGACCAGGCAGACCTGTCGGCCATTGGCCTCGGCGGCGCGGATCACGCTGTCCATGCGCGCGACGTTGGAGGCGAAGCAGGCGACCGCCACCTTGCCCTTCAAGCCGGCAATCAAGGGGATCAGAGCCTTGCGAACATCGGCTTCGGACCCGGCATGGCCGTCCACGAACACATTGGTCGAGTCGCAGACCATCGCCAGGATACCCTCGTCGCCCAGCTTACGGATGGCGTCGATATCGGTGACGGCACCCAACAGTGGGTCCGGGTCGATCTTCCAGTCGCCGGTGTGCAGTATCGTGCCAAGCGGCGTCCGGATCGCCAGGCCGTTGGGCTCGGGGATCGAGTGGGTCAGCGTGATCAGTTCCAGATTGAACGGACCCAGCTCAATGGTTCCGCCCAGGGCCACCTCGGTGATCGGAACTTGATCAAGCAAGTCGGCTTCACGCAATTTCTCACGCAGGATGAAGGCCGTGAAAGGCGTCGCGTAGACGGGGGCTTTCAGGCGCGGCCATAGCCAGGCCACAGCGCCCACATGGTCCTCGTGCGCATGGGTAATCACGATGCCCAGGATCTTGTCGGCATATTTCTCGATGAACGTCGGATCCGGCAGGATCAGCTCAACACCAGGCGTGGTCTGGTCGCCAAATGTCACACCCAGGTCAACCACAATCCACTTGCGATCATGAGCCGGGCCAAAGCCGTAGAGGTTGAAGTTCATCCCGATCTCGTTCGACCCCCCGAGGGGCAGGAATACGAGCTCGTCGTCGTGAGATTTCGCCATTAGGCCTTCGTTGAATTGCGCCGCCAGATTTCCAGCATGCCGCGGATTGTGAGATCAGGGTCGAAGTGGTCGATGCTGGTCGTGGCCCCGTGGAAGAGTGACGCCACGCCACCGGTTCCGACCACAGTCATCGGTCGGCCCCACTCAGCTTTGATCCGACCGATCAGCCCTTCGATGAGGCCTATATAGCCCCAAAACACGCCGGACTGCATAGCTACAACAGTGTCCTTGCCGATTGTCCTCTGCGGACGTTGAATTGCCACACGCGGCAGCTTGGCCGCAGCGTTGTGCAGCGCCTCCATAGACAAGTTGATGCCGGG
>JAYTWT010000349.1:0-3969 GCA_043743295.1 Alphaproteobacteria bacterium
GCCATGGGTGTACCCTGGCAGACCGCACTGGGTCTGGTTTTCATCTCGGGCGTCCTCTTCATCCTTCTGACCTTGGCGGGCGTGCGACAACTGATCGTCAATGCCATACCCCGGGCGCTGTTCTCGGCCATCGCCGCCGGGATCGGACTGTTCATCGCCTTCATCGGTTTGAAGGGTGCGGGCCTGGTGGTCGCCAACCCCGCGACGCTGGTGGCATTGGGCGATCTCCATGCCCCCGCGACCCAACTCGCCTTGCTAGGTCTGGCCGTCCTGGGAACTCTGACCGTCCTAAAGGTGCGCGGCGCGATCCTGATCGGAATCGTCGCGACCTCGATCCTCGGCTGGCTGCTGGGCCTCGCCGCCTGGGCACCCCAGCCCTACAGCCTGGACGCCATGACCGGCACCCTGCTGCATTTGGACATCCCCGCCGCCCTGGGTATCGGCGGCAAGGGCTTTGGCCTCGCGCTGCTAGAGATCCTGTTCATCTTCCTGTTCGTCGACCTGTTCGACAACGTCGGCACCCTGGTGGCCGTCTCGAAGAAAGCGGGTCTAGCCCAGCCTGACGGGACCATTCCACGGCTGAACCGTGTCCTATTCGCTGATGCCGGGGCAACCGTCGTCGGCTCGTTAGCCGGAACGTCCACCGTGGTCAGCTACATCGAGAGCGCGTCCGGGGTTTCAGCCGGAGGGCGCACCGGCCTCACCGCCGTAGTGGTCGGCCTGTTGTTCCTCGCGACCCTGTTCGTGGCACCCTGGGCGCAGTTGATCCCCGTCGCCGCAACGGCCCCGGCGCTGATCCTGGTCGGCGCGATGATGATGGCACCCCTCGCCGAGATCGACTGGGACGATCCCGTGATCGCGATCCCGGCGTTCCTGACCCTGATCACCATCCCCCTGACGTTTTCCATCGCCAACGGCCTAGCCTTCGGCGTCATCGCCTTCGCCCTGCTCAAGATCGCCGCCCGTAGGGTCACCCGGTCCGACTGGCTTCTGTTCGCCCTAGCGACGCTGTTCCTGGCCCGCTTCGTCTACATGGCCTTCGAGGCGTAGCTCAGCGCCCGACTTCGAACACCGCCAGCAGGCGCTCATGGCGCCATTGCTCACGGGCTTTGTCGCTGGCCTTGATCAGGTCGGCGCAAGCCCCTTTCGGCTCAGCCGCCCCGATCTGCCCCACACAGGCACGGGTCGGTTTGCGATAGACGTTGGGGTCCCGCCACAACCCCTCGCCGGACAGGAAACTGTAGGCAATTGCATTGCGCGCGGCGGTCTTCAGATCGCCATAGGTCGCGGTCATCCGGACAGCCTGGCGATAGTCCGCCGAAAGGTCCGTGCGGGTGATCCCGGCATCGTCAGTCGAGAAACTGACGGGCACGCCGCGCTGTCGGAACCACCCATAGGGATGATCCTGTGGCGCGACTTCAAGGATCGACTGGTTGGAGAGCGGATTGACCTCAATAAGAACGCCCTTCGCCGCCATCTC
This sequence comes from Alphaproteobacteria bacterium, assembly GCA_043743295.1. GTDB lineage: Bacteria > Pseudomonadota > Alphaproteobacteria > Caulobacterales > Caulobacteraceae > Phenylobacterium. The sequence goes on from JAYTWT010000349.1 coordinate 1,481, forward strand.
TGCGGCCAGCGCCTCGGCACCGTCTTCGCCGGGCAGATCAACGCCATGCCCGATCCGGCGGGCCCCGGCCACGCGCACCGCCTTAGCGATGTGGTCGCGCAGCGCGTCCGGGGCCACCAGCTTCAAGGTCAGCTCTCCCGCGTGAAGGGCGACCGGCGTGGCGCGCCCCCGGTCGGTTAGCTCCGCCACTATCGCCATATGGATGTCATAGTAGTTAACGGCATCGGGGCTGTCCTCCGGTGCCACCAACTGCAAGCCGACCCAGCGCTTGTCCGCCGCGACCACCGCCACCCCCAACTGGAGCTGGGCCATCGTCTGTTCCGGCGGTCCCTGGCGCATGGCCTGGAACAGGTATCGGACGGTCACCTGACATCCCGGCGCGGCGGCGGGTGTTTCGCACTTCATCACGGCCCGCGCGCGCGTCTCGAAGGCGTCGGTGTCGGCAATCACGATAGGGGCTAAGGCTTCCAGTCCCCCAGCCTTCAACGCCGCGCGAGTGGCGGCCACATCGCCTTTCCAGCCAACGCGCGCCCCTAAGCTGCGGGACGTCAGGAACTGGGGCGTGACCATCAACTCCGCGTAGAAGGTGTTCTGCCGCGCCAGACCGTCCAAGGTCTCGGCCAGCGCGTCGCCAACCCGCTTCGGTGCCTGGCCGCGTCGGCTGAACGACGTGAAGAACTGGTCATGACCCGAACGATCCCGGAAACCCGGATGGCGCACTGTCAGGCTATCAATCAGAGCGGACCGCTGGGTCTCATCCGCCACGAATACGTCGATTGGCTTATAGCCTTCCACAGCGCAGGACCCCCGGATCGCCAACTCGACGGGGTCAACACACAAGCCGTCCTCAACGGCCCAGGCGATCAAGCTCTCAACCGGCGTGCCGCCACCCAGGTGGTTGTGCAGTTCTCCACCCTTGGGAAAGGCGCGCAGAAAGGCTGTCAGTTCGCCGGCTGTCATCTTCGATAGGTCCGGCGTCGCGGCAGCGGGCCCGGCCACAATCAGGGCTACGGCAAGGCCGAAGAGGATTCGTTTCATGGTCGACAACCCGCCCGACGCCAAGCTTCCGGTCAAGCTCGGGGTGGCGGATCAGCACAGATTGTCGTCAGGTCGGCACATGTCCACCGCCACCGAACTCATCGAACGTCTGAGACTACAACCACACCCCGAAGGCGGCTGGTATCGACAGACCTGGGTGTCGGCGAGCCTGATGCTGGATGGCCGACCTGCATCAACATCCATCCTGTTCCTGCTGGAACAAGGCCAGAGATCGCACTGGCACCGGGTGGACGCAGAAGAACTGTGGATCTTTCAGGCCGGTGCGCCGCTAAGGCTACTGACTTCGAGCGATGGCGAGGCTGCGGAGGTAAAGCTCGGCACGGGTGTTGACGAAGCCCCACAACACTTGGTCCGCACCGGCGAATGGCAGTCTGCCGAAGCCGAAGGCGGCTGGACCCTGGTCGCCTGCATCGTCACCCCAGGCTTCCGCTTCGAGGGCTTCGAACTGGCCCCGCCGGGCTGGGAGCCTCAGACCGTAATTCCAGCATAGGGGGCTACAAACGCCAGGAAGCTCAGCACCAATCCGGTCAGCAGGATGCGATAGGCATAGGCGAGATAGCGGTACTTCTTCTTCGCGAGCACTTGGCCGTTTTGATAGATGTCGTGGGCGAAGGCCTGGATCACCGACGTGCTGTCCGACACCACATCCAGCAGCATCTCGACGAACTCCTCCTCCGGCACCTGGGTGAAGGAGCCAAAGAACAACAGGTTGGCCGGGCCATCGGCTCTCGGTGCCGCTTTGGTCGACGGCAGTACAGCCAGTACCGCCAGAAACGCCGCCACGAACGCCGCACCACCCAGGATCAACAACGGGGCTGGATTGGCGATATTGCGCACCTGGCTCACCGTGATGGTGAAAATCACGAAGGCGGCGCCCAGCAACATGCTAGCCTTCTGGTCGGCCATCTGGCTCAGTTGGTACTGCACCTGTTGCGCCGTGCGCAGCAGGTAGACGCCTTCGGACGCATACTTCGTCGGCCCCACCGCCCCGTCATCGCTCATGCCGCCGCCCCCTCGAATCTGGATCTGAGTGTGACGGGCTCGTGACGGTGCAGCTAGACCTTGAAACGGCCTTCCATAATGAAACCGGCCGCCGGGTTGCGGGGGCTGGCAGCTTCGCGGCTCTGGAACGCCTCTGGCAGTACGGACTTGTCGGCTTGCCGTCCGACAGCGATGGCGGCCTCGACGCGGTAGTCGGCTTCAGGGACGCCAAGAGTCTCATAGGCCTTGGCCATGTCGAACCCGACCATGCCGTGCGCCGCCCAGCCGCCGCGGGTGGCCTGCAGCGCCAGATTGGCCCAGGCTGCACCCGCGTCGAACGAGTGACTGTGCATCGGTGCCGGGGGCTGACCCTCGACCCTGCGAAATCGATCCGAGATCAGGAAGATCAACACCGAGGCGTTGGCCACCCACATCTGGTTGTAGGGAAT
>JAYTWT010000350.1:0-3873 GCA_043743295.1 Alphaproteobacteria bacterium
ATGTCTGCCGCAGCTGAAACGATCGCGCTGGTCGCCGGTTGCCAAAGTGCATTGCCGACCACTGAGGCCGTCAGCAGTACCGCGCCCAGCCAGCCCCACGGCGATTGGGCCATGGCGATCAAGCAGAGTGAGCCGAAGCCAAAACCGGCCACGATGGTCGGCCCGCTGCCAAAACGTCGTGTCATCATTCCGGCGAGCAACCCTTGGGTCATGGCCGCGGCGACACCCGTGCCAGCCATCATCAATCCGACCTGGCGCGGACCCCATCCGAACCGAGCCTCGGCCCATAGTCCCAGCACCGACCATAGCGACGACGAGGCCAGGAAGCCGACAAAGATCACCGCGAAGGCCTTGGACAAGACGACGTGCTTCAGGGCATCGATCAAGGCTTCAAAGGGGTTAGCCCGGGTCGCAGGCACGGCCCCGAACGTGCGGCTTTCCCGGACAAACGCCACGATGCCCAGTATCGCCACCATACAGAGGCCGGCGGCCATAATCAGTGGCGGGCGGAAACCTGCCGCGCCCAATTCCGGCTGGGCCATCAGACCGCCCAGAGCCGGTCCTACCACGAAGCCGACGCCAAACGCCGATCCCACGAGGCCCAATCGTCCCGCCAGACGCTCGGGTGGCGAGACATCGACCATATAGCCCTGGATGACGCCCATATTGCCGGACGCGAAGCCCGCGAAAGTGCGCACCAGCAACGCGATCCAGATGCTCGGTGCATAGGCCAGGGCCACATAACCGATCGCCGAGGCCACGATAGTGATCAACAGTACCGGACGTCGACCGACGCGATCCGAGAGCCGCCCCCAGGTCAGTTCACCGCCGAACTGGCCCAGCGAAAATACCGAGAACAGCAGGGCGACCTGCCAGGCTTCTGCCTTGAATGCGCTGGCGAAGAACGGCAGCAAGGGAATGACCACCCCGAATCCGATCAGGCTAAGGAAGACGAGTAACAGCATCACCGGGACTGCGGCGGGTGTTGTCATTTGGGAATACCACTGACCAGGAGCGGCCCCGGACGCACCAGGATGAGCCGCCGACCGCTTAGGTCCAAAGCCGCCTGGAATTGCCTGAGGAATCCGGCGCCAAGCAGCCCCTCCGTGCGCGTCAGGATCGCTGGCGAGTAGACCTGAACGTTCAAATCACGAAGGACCAGATCGGCCACTTGGACTGTGCGGGCGACGACTTGCGGGTTCATCTTTAGACCGCCGACGCCAATGGAGGGTGCCTCGCCGGCCCGACGCTCGGGCACCATCAGGCCTGCCCGCCTTGCTGCCGTTTCCGTGAGGGCGAGAATACCCGCTGAGCCCGTATCGATCAGCACCTCGACGCGGTGTTTTCCGTCAATCACCAGCGTCGCCGTCGGCGCGCCACTGGATTTGTGAAGTGGGATCGTAAGCGCGTCGTAGGCCAGACGCAGGTTGCCTGGAGCCAGAAACCTGGCCGCGGCCATTCTAAAGTCCGCCTCGACCGCCACGCGGCTAAGCAGATCCCGGCCGATCAACATCTGGAAATCGCGACCGGTGTCACGCGCCAGTCCCGCCAGATCAAGCGATGCGGCGCGCAGGCCGTCGATAGACAGTCCGTCCAGCGCCAGGTCAATTTGGACCGTGTGGGTGAGCACCGGCTTGCCACTGACGCCGTAAGCCAGAACCGGAGCGGCTAGAGTGCGGGGCAAGTGGAGACGTGCGGCAAGGGCTCCGTCAATGGCGCTGATCTGGGCACCGCTGTCCACGATCGCCCGAACCGGCGTCCCGTTCACGCGCACTGGGATCTCGATCAGTTCCGCACCGAGTGGAAGCGGTATCCAGGGCGTCGCCTGGCCCGTGGCGAACCGAACTTCAAGCGGCGGCCAGGGTAGTCGATCGCGCACCAGCCACAGCCCGCCCCCGGCGGCGATCAGTCCGGCGACCAAGGCGCGTCGCGTCGTCACTGGGTCTGAAGCTCGTCCGCGCCGATCACAAAGTCACCGTCAAGCCAAGCCAAGATCTCACGCGCGGCGGGGTGATCAAAGGCGGCAAAGCGAATACGCAGGCGGTCCTTTCGCGCGGTGTCTAAGCCACCCAGGCCGGTGTCTTCCAGCAACAGTAGCGTACGCTCGATGGCGTCGGCGAGGTCTGCGCCCACGACCGACTCGGCCGCCCGCCGAAAGGCCGCCAGATACTGGTAATTCAAGCCTTTGGCGTAGCTCTCGGCCAGCGTGATCGCAGGAATACGCGAGAGCACGGCCTGAGAGGCTGGGTTGACGCCGTGGGCCGAAATCTCGGCACCAATGGCGGCTGGCCGTCCAGTGAACGCACGCAGATGCAAGTGTTGGCTCATGCGCGGTCCGTCATTGACGGGGTAATTGTCCCACAAAAATGGCTTGCGGCGCAGCTGCCCGGCCACCTGGGCCAGGTGCCCAGGCGAGAATTCGCGGCTGCAGACTTCTTCGCCGGTCCACATCACCCGGATGTCAGAATTCAGGCCCTTGCCTAGGTCTTCGAGGTAGTTGGCGGGCCGTTGGCCAAACACGCGGTCCAGTACCGGATCACTCGAGTAGTAGCTGGGGCAGACGATAACTCGGTCAGCGGCTGTCCGCTCAGCGATCCAGTGAACGATCTCGATTTGGCGCTCAGCCAGCTCCGGCAGATCGCCCTTCATGTCGTCGAAGAACACGCCAAGGTCGACTAAGCCTAAGGCGTCTAGCTGGGCCAGCTTGGCAGCTAGGGCGTCCTTGGCCGCGGCGTCAAAGCCCAGAAACAGCTCATAGGGACTCAGCCCAACGCCGAACCGGACGCCCGTGCTCCGGCAGATCGTGGCGAACGCGCTTAGAGCCTTAACGTCAGCATTCGGATAGGGTTCGCGCCACCGGCGGCGCAGGTAGCCGTCCGCCTTGGGCGCGTAAAGATAGAAGCCGTAGCCGTGTGGCGCCAGCGCCCGGACCATGTCGGCCCGTTCGTCCCAACTGTAGGGCCGCCCGAAGAAGCCCTCGATGATTCCCAGTTCAACCGTCATGGCGTCAGCATAGTTCGGCGGTTGCGATAACGCCGTAAATTCGTAATGGTCCGGCCTACCGAATTGTGAGGATACCAAATGAACCCCAATGCCGAGTTCGACATCATCGTTTACGGCGCGACCGGCTATACGGGACGCCTTGTCGCCGAGCATCTGGCGGCGCGCTACGGTGTCGGCGGCGAGATCAAATGGGCGATGGCAGGACGCTCGGCCGCCAAGCTCGTTGAGGTGCGAGACGAGATCGGCGCGCCGCAAGATACGCCGCTGATCGTGACGGACGCCGAGGACGCGGCATCGGTGGCCGCAATGGTTGGGCGAGCCAAGGCGATTATCACGACTGTGGGGCCCTATCAGCTGTACGGCTCAGACTTGGTCGCGGCCTGTGCGGTCGCGGGCACGGACTATCTCGACTTGAGCGGCGAGCCCAATTGGATGCGTCGGATGATCGACGCGCACCATGCGGAGGCCCAGGCCTCCGGCGCGCGGATCCTGCACTCCTGCGGTTTTGATTCCATCCCGTTCGAACTGGGCGTCTACTTCTGCCAGGAAACGGCCAAAGCCAAGCTAGGCGCGCCGGCTACACGCGTGAAGGGTCGCGTTCGCGCGGTGCAGGGCGGATTGTCGGGCGGCACGGCGGCCAGCGGCAAGGCGACGATGGAATCGCTGCAGAAGGATCCGTCCCAGTTCGCCGTGATGATGAGCCCGTTCGGCCTGACCCCCGGCTTTGAGGGTCCGGCGCAACCCCCGGGCAATGCCGCGATGGAGGACCCTGACGCAGGCCCGGTGGCACCTTTCATGATGGCGGTGATCAACACCAAGAATGTCCACCGCTCGAACCTCTTGATGGGTCACCCGTACGGGAAGGACTTT
>JAYTWT010000351.1:0-2579 GCA_043743295.1 Alphaproteobacteria bacterium
TTGCTGACCCAGGCTTCGGGCTCGCCGCTTTCGGCCTGGAAGGGCAGGGTTCCGGCGACGCCGCGCACGGCCAGCCAGAGGGGGCCGCTGAAATGGCCCAGCATGCGCAGGGGGCGGCGTTTGTCGTCGGTGACGTCCCAGCCTGCGGCTTCGAACGCCATCACCTGGACGGCGGGCGTCTTGCACTCGATATCGTCCCAGTCGGCGGGGCGGTCCACGGCTTCGGCCTCGTCCGCCGTCAGGCCGAAGAGGGCTGTCGTGCAAGCATCGATCTCGGGGTGCTCGGCCCGGGCATCCGGCTCTGCGAAGTCACGTTTGAGGATTGCCCGGTACTCCAGGTCGTTCACGCCGGGCAGGTCGATCAGGCGGCGAAGAGGGGGTTGGCTCATGCGCGATGTCTACGCGGATTCCGCTGCCAGGTCGCGGACCGCCGCTTCCAAAGCCTCGTAGGTGGCGAAGCCTGTGACTGGCCCCACGGTCTGCGCCCAGCGCGCGTCCAGCGCGGCGATGATCTGTGGCGACATTTCCTGCCGATGACCGCCGACACCCCCCTTGCGCACCTTGGCCGAGTCCGACCCTGTCGGCAGATTGCAGCGCACCTCGGTCGCCGCCCGGTTCATGGCATCGTCGAACTTCTCCTTATGTCGCAGCATGAAGTCGATGGACGTTCGTTCCAGCGTCAAGGCCAGCAGGTCATCATCCAGGGCGAAACCGCAGAAGCGGGCCACGCGCCGGATCGCCAACTCGGGATCGGCGATCATGTGCTCATACGACATGAGTAGGACGTCCGGATTGTTCCGCTGGGCCCACCAGCTCAACAAATGGCTCCAGTAGTTCGGCGCACCGGGCGGCGTCGCAATGCGGGTGGGCGCGAAGTCCTCCAGGCTGATCGCGCCGGGCTCAATGAACCAGCCCTCCATGAACTTGTGCATTGAAACCAGGGCGTCGCGCGGATCGCGTAAGGCCACGATAGATCGCGCGCCGGTCGGCAGTTCGTCGTAGCCGAGGTGACTCTTGAACCCGCGCGGCTCGCCCCGCTGGGGTGTCTCAAGGTCAAAGTTCAGCAGGGCTGCCGTTTCAATCCAAGGCACGACGCGCGAGATGTCGTCGAAGTCCATGTCGCCACGGGTTCTGAGCGTATGGAAGGTTTGCTGTAGCCAGGTGGTGCCGCACTTGGCGAACGGCGTGATCACGATATCACTTGGACGTGGTCGCCACGCGGCGATCGATGCGGCGATCTCCTGGGGTACGAACATGCGTCCAGCGAGGTCGCCGAATTCGGCCAGGGTGCAGGCGCGGCGCGGGATCGTTTCGGTCATTCCCCTTCGTTGCATGGCGGAGGCGGCTGTTCAACGCGGTGGATTGCGCATCGACGCCAATGCTGCGCGTACGTCTGGCGCGTTCCGGCGAATAGCGCGACAGATGCGCTTGGCTCTGAGGGAACCTTCAAACGGAGCCTGGGACCGACATGACGGCGTTTGCGATTTCCAATGGGTTGGGCCTTTCGCTTGAGGGGTTTAGCATCGGCGCGTCCGTTCGCAGTCTTCAAGTGACGAACGCGGTCGGTGTAGCCCGAGACGTGGTGTTGGGCCTGCCCGACGAAGCGGCCTACAGTGACAACCCCGCCTATATGGGCTGTGTGATTGGGCGGGTCGCCGGGCGCACATGGCCAACGCGCGTACGTCTGGACGGCCAATATCTAAGCTTGGCGATCAATGACCAGAATGGTGGCCATCTGCACGGCGGCGCGCCGGGGTGGCACACCGGCGACTGGGCCATGCTGGACCAGAGTCCGGACTCCGTCCTGCTTGGTCGGATCAGTCCCAATGGAGAGGGCGGATATCCGGGCACCGTCGCGGCGCAGGTGCGCTATCGGGTCACCGTCGACAATCGCTGGATCGTGACGTTCACCGCGCGGACAGATCAACTGACGCCCATTAGCCTGACCCAGCACGCCTATTTCAATCTCGCTGGCCACGATGCCGGATCGGTTGACCAGCACCAATTGGTCTTACCTGAGGCGAGGCTATTGCCGCTCGACGCCCGCAATGTCGCCGATGGTCGTGATTTGGATGTTCAAGGCACGCCGTTCGATTTCCGGGCGGCCGCCGCCATCGGTCCGCGCTTTGGCCAAATGGGCGGTAATCCGCCGGGTTTGGATCACTGCTTTCGGATCGGCGGGCGAACCGGCGACCTCAGGTTCGTGGCGGGGCTCGACTGCCCGGGTGCGCCGATGCGGTTGGAAGTATTCTCCACTCAGGCCGCGTTACAGATCTACGCGGGGCTGAAGCTAGACGGTACGATCATGGGCAAGCACGGGGCGACTTATCCTGCGCGTGCAGGGCTGTGTCTGGAGGCCCAAGCGCCGCCGAACCTGCTGAACCATCCCGACCTCGGCTCGAACCTGCACCGACCGGCCGAGACCTATTCGCATACCACCGAGTACCGCTTCCTTGAGCGGGACTAGGCAGGCGGGTGCCAATGCCGTCGTATTTGGCCTTGGCGGCATCGGCCTGAACGTGATCCAGGGCCTTAAGATGGTCGGCGCGAATATGATCATCGGCGTCGATATCAACCCC
>JAYTWT010000352.1:0-2486 GCA_043743295.1 Alphaproteobacteria bacterium
GGCGGGTTGCTGGGGTCCAGCCGCCCCGCCCGGCGGCGTAGATAGTGATCAGCTAGCGTCCAGCGTCTTATCAATCACGGCTTCGAGTAGTTCGGCCTCAGTCAGCGGCTCGGTCATGAAACCCCGCAGCCGCCCGCCCTGAACCAAGGCGATGAAGCCATGCAGGGTCGACCAGCCGGTGATGGTGCGGCACCTTATCGTGACATCGTCCGCCTCCGGATCGGCCCGGGCCACCGCCGTCGACAAGGACGTCCAGGCCGCGCCGGCTGCCGCGTACAGGCTGGGGGGCGCGCCCGGCCTTAGGATGTCGCTGTCGAACATGAGCCGGAACATGCCGGGACGGCTAAAGGCTAGGCCTAGGTAGGCGCGGGCTGTTTCGCGCAGCGCGGTTCTGGCGTCCGGCTCCGCAGCGGCCTTGGCGTAGTCGCGGTTCAGCCGCTCGAACCCGCGCATCGCCACTTCAGCCAACAACGCCCCGCGGTCTGCGAAGTGCCGATAGGGCGCCGCCGTTGAAACGCCCAGCGTCTTCGCCAGATCCCGAAGCGACAGCGCCTCAGGCCCACCCGCCTCCAACGCCGCGTCCGCCGCTTCGACAAGTGCCGCCCTTAAGTCTCCGTGATGATAGGTGGCCATGGACGGATGTTGACACAGCTTACATAGGCCTGCAATGTTACTGGCGCTTACTTTGGAGATTGCGATGCGGTGGCTCATATGGCTGGCGGCGATGCTGGCGTTCGGCGGGGCGGCGTCCGCCCACAGCGTCGGCTTCCAGACGGCGAGTATACCGGTGGCCGGCGACCGACCGACTCAAGTCGGCATCTGGTACCCCAGCGACGCTCCCGAGACCGTCCAACGCCTGGGCCTGTCACGCCAATCGGTCGCGCCTGGCGCGCCGCTATTGGGGCGTAAGCTCCCGCTGGTGGTGATCTCCCACGGCGCAGGCGGCTCGTTCTCTGATCACTACGATACTGCCCACGCCTTGGCCGAGGCGGGTTTCGTGGTCGTTGCTCTTTCGCATACCGGCGACACTTACGACGACCGCAGCCGTGCGATCCGCATGGGCGAGCGCGCCGCCCAGATCGGGCCGGTTATCGACTATATGACCTCGTCGTGGCCGGACCATGCGGCGATCAACGTCAAGCGAGTAGGAATATTCGGATTCTCGTCCGGCGGTTTCACCGCCCTAGTCGCGATCGGCGGCGAGCCCGACCTAACTCTGATCTCGGCGCACTGCGCCCAGCATCCGACCTACTTCGAATGCATGACCAACAGGCAATTTGGCGCCGGCGGACCGGGCGACCTGCATCCCAAGGTGCACGACCCCCGCATCCGCGCCGCCGTGGTGGCGGCTCCGGCCCTGGGATATACGTTTGCGCCGGTCGGGCTAGCCAAGGTAAAGATTCCGGTGCAGCTGTGGCGGGCCGAAGCGGACGCAGTTCTGCCGAACCCGTTCTACGCCGAGACCGTGCGCGGCCTGCTACCCATCACCCCAGACTACAGGACCGAGCCCGGTGCCAATCATTTCGACTTCCTGCCGGCCTGCTCGCCCGAGTTGGCGAAGGCCGCGCCGCAGATCTGCCGCACGGCCTTCGACCGGACCGGCTTCCACACCCGTTTCAATACGGAGGTGATCGCATTCTTCCGGAAAACGCTTCGGTAGGGATCAGCGCGGTGCCATCCGGATCGCACCATCCAGACGGACGTCTTCGCCGTTGAAATAGCCGTTGGTGATCATGGTCAGGGCGAGCTGAGCGTACTCCGGCGCTTGACCCAGTCGCTTGGGGAACGGCACCGAGGCTGATAGCGCTTCCTTTACCTGCGGCGGCGCGCCCGCCATCAGCGGGGTCTCGAAAATGCCCGGTAGGATGCAGTTCACCCGGATACCGTCGCCGGCCAGGTCGCGGGCGATCGGCAGGGTCATACCAACGACGCCGCCCTTCGACGCCGAATAGGCCGCCTGGCCCATCTGGCCGTCCTCCGCCGCCACTGACGCGGTGTTGACGATGGCACCGCGCTCGCCGTTCACCGGCTCAAGGTCCAGCATGCCCTTGGCCGACTTAGCGATGCAGCGGAATGTGCCAACCAGGTTGATCTGGATGATGAAGTTGAAGGCATCCAGCGGGAAGTGCTTGGTCTCGCCCGTCTGCTTGTCGCGGCCAGCGGTCTTGAAGGCGTTGCCGGTCCCGGCACAGTTGACCAGAATGCGCTCCTGGCCGTGTGCGGCGCGAGCCTTGGCGAAGGCCGCATCGACGTCTTCTTCCGACGTAACATTGCATTTGCAGTAGACGCCGCCCACATCCTTGGCGACGGCTTCACCCTTGGCTTCATTCATGTCGAAGATGGCGACCTTGACGCCATGAGCCGCCAGGGCCCGAACAGTGGCCTCGCCGAGGCCGGACGCGCCGCCCGTGACAACGGCTGCAACGGATGAATTGAGTTCCATGGACGCTTGCCTCGCATTTGATGTGGCTAGAAAATTCAGCGAA
>JAYTWT010000353.1:0-3320 GCA_043743295.1 Alphaproteobacteria bacterium
ATCAGCCTGCACGCTCTGGCGCTGGCGGCGATGGCGGTCTTGCTCTTGCAGCCAGAGGCGGTGACGGAACCCGGTTTCCAGATGTCCTTCGCCGCAACGGCTGCATTGGTCGCCCTCGCAGAGATCTGGCCACGTCCGGTGCGAGAGATCGACGTGCCTTGGCCGATCCGTGCCGTCCAGGGTGCTATAACTTGGACCTTGGCGAGTATCGCGGTGAGCTTTGTGGCCGGATTGGCCACCGGGCCGTTCGCAATCCAGCACTTCAACCGCGTTTCGACATGGGGATTGTTCGCCAACCTGGCCGTAGCACCCATCTCCTCGTTCCTGATGATGCCCGGTCTTGCCCTCGGCGCTGCCCTGGCACCGATTGGCTTAGGCCGTATCCCGCTGGAGGCTTCCGGCTGGTCGATTGGCCTCATGAACCAGATCGCTGCTATCGCGGCGGGCGCGCCCGCGTCGCAGGTTGTCGTACCCAGTGCGCCCGATTGGGTGCTGCCGGTGAGCTTCCTCGGACTGTTGTTGGCCTGCCTTTGGCGTGGGCGCTTGCGTTGGGCTGGTCTGCCTTTGGCCTGCGCAATTCTATGGGCTCCGAGGCCAACCCCGCCCAACGTCTGGGTCAGCGCCGATGGCGCGGCGGTGGCTGTGCGCAACGACAAAGACGCGGTACTGCTTCGGCCAGACGTTAAGTTGTTCGGGGCAGAGCTTTGGGCGCGGCGTCGCGGCCTGACACCCTTGGAAACTGATGCAGACCGGGACCAAGCCTTCTCTTGTGATGCGTGGAGTTGCGTGCCGCTGCCTACCGCGCCCGTGTCCCTCGCGGCAGCCTGGAACTTAAAGCGGCCGCTCAAAGCGGGACGGCTTGAGGAGATGTGCGCAGCGGCAAAGATAGTGATCCTGCGCAACGCATTCCGTCCCGAGCAGTGTCCGGCTCAGTTGATCCTCACCGAGCGGGACTTCACCCGGGGTGGATCTGCAGAAATATACAAGGCCGGGACCGGGTGGCGGATCGTCTGGGCGCAGGACTCGCGGGGCCGTCGGCCTTGGACCTGGGGATATGACCCCAGATGATGTTCGCGAAGCCGTTGCGTCCACGCGTCCGAGCCGGACAGATCACTCAGAGTGTTCGCATCTGGATGCGACCGAAGGTCCGAGTCGGTGGACGGTATCCGCTGTTGGACGGGACCATCGAAGTCACGACGCTGACCGAGATCGACCTCAATGACGTGACGGAAGAGATCGCCAGGGCAGGTGGATTCGAAACACTGGAGGCGCTTATGAAAACCGCTCGCCACGGGCGCGGCGAGCGGGTGTTCATTGTCGAGTTTCAGTTTATCAGTGGTAGCGGCGAATGAGGCCGACAAGCTTGCCCTGTACCGCGACCTGATCGGGACCAAAAATCCGAGTCTCGTAGGCGGGGTTGGCCGCCTCCAGGGCGATTGATGCGCCCTTCTTGCGAAGGCGCTTCAGGGTGGCTTCTTCACCATTGACCAGCGCCACAACGATGTCGCCGGACACCGCGCTGTCTGTGCGGCGGATCACCACGAAATCGCCGTCCAGAATACCGGCGTTGATCATGGAGTCGCCCGCGATCTCGAGCACAAAGTGCTCGCCGGCACCGAGGATGCTCTCGGGAACAGGCATACGGTCGCGTTCCTGCTGGATGGCCTCAATCGGTGTGCCAGCGGCGATCTTGCCGAGGATTGGGAGATCACGACTATCGTTAGCGGCCACCGGTTGAGCGGGAATACCGTCGACAAGTTGCGGCTTGAAGGGCGCCCGGCCCTTGGGCGGTGCCGCAGCCGTGGCCTGCTGAGGCAATTTAAGCACCTCAAGCGCCCGCGCTCGGTGAGGCAGGCGCCGTAGGAAGCCGCGCTCCTCCAGCGCTGTGATCAAGCGATGGATCCCGGACTTCGACGCTAGGTCCAGGGCATCCTTCATCTCATCGAACGAAGGCGAGACACCGGACTCCTTAATGCGCTCGTGAATGAACATCAGCAATTCGTGCTGCTTGCGGGTGAGCATCGTGAGAACCTCGTAGAACAAATCACCAACGTGTGGGAATGTTCTCTAGACGTTCCTGGTTAATGTCAAGTTACCCGCCTTATCTTTGAAAACACTCAGATAATTCTATCGGTTTGGTCTCAGCCCAGAAGGTGTTGAGTCGCGAACGCGAGATCCTGCTGCCGCATCAGGCTTTCGCCGACCAGCATGGCGGTAGCTCCGCTCGCCTCCAATCGGGCGGCGTCCGCCGGTGTGAAGATGCCGCTTTCGGTGACCAGCAACGCGCCAACGGGCGCAGACGCCGCCAGCCGCTCGGTAATCGCCAAGTCGATCTCAAAGGTCCGCAGGTCGCGGTTGTTGACCCCGACGAGGTTCGCGCCGAGCGCGCCTGCGCGCGCCATCTCCGCCTCGTCGTGGACCTCGACCAACGCATCCATCCCCAGGCGTGCGGCCTCGAACATAAGACGAGCTGCCAAGGCGTCGTCCACCATGGCCAGGATTACCAGGATCGCATCAGCACCGAGCGCTCGGCTTTCGGCGACTTGCCAGGGGTCGACCAAGAATTCCTTGCGCAGGCAGGGCAGGGTCACGACAGCTCTGGCTGCGGTAAGGAACTGATCATGGCCTTGGAAGCTGGGTTCGTCGGTCAGGATCGACAGGCAGGATGCGCCGCCGTCCTGAAAAGCGCGGGCTAGGGTCGGCGGATCAAAGTCGGCACGAATGAGGCCCTTAGAGGGCGAGGCTTTCTTGATCTCAGCGATCAGAGCAAGTTTGCCGGGGCGATGGTTGCGCTGCAGTGCCTGGCGAAACCCGCGTGGGGGCGAAACATTGCGGGCATCGGTCGAAACGCCTCTAGCCTTTCGGGCGGCCACTTCGTCATGCTTGTAGGCCGCGATCTTGGCGAGAATGTCGCTCATCGGGGGCAAATTTCAATAAGACGATCCAGAGCGGCCTGCGCCCGTCCGTCGTCTATCACCTCAGAGGCTAGCGCGATGCCTGGCACCAGGTCGTCCACGACGCCTCCGACAACGAATGCGGCTGCAGCGTTGAGCAATACGATGTCGCGGTATGCGCCTCGGGCACCCTGCAATAGATCGCGCAAAGCCTGGGCGTTGTTAGCCGGTGCGCCTCCGCGGATGGCGTCGAGGTTGACGCGCGCCAGACCGACTGCCTCCGGTGCCAGAGTAAACGTACGCACGGACCCGTCACGTAGTTCCGCAATCTGGGTCTCGCCGGTGGTGGTGATCTCATCCAAACCCGCACCATGAGCCACCCACGCCCGCTCCGAGCCGAGGGCGGCGAGGACGTGGGCGAGAGGC
>JAYTWT010000354.1:0-17518 GCA_043743295.1 Alphaproteobacteria bacterium
GGAAGTGCCGGGGCGGCACAAGACTCATGCCGCTGCCGCCTTTGCTTTCGCCCGGACAGCCTCACAGGCGCGCTCCAGCATGCCCACCGCTTCACGCGCTTCATCTAAGGTGAGGTTCAACGGCGGCAGCAGGCGCACACAGTTGTCGCCCCCCCCCGCGATCAGCAGGTGCTGGTCGCGGGCGTGCTGCATGAACTCACGATTGGGCGTGACCAGCTTGACGCCGATCAGCATGCCCTTGCCACGGATGTCAGCGATCACCTCCGGGAAGCGGTCCTTGAGACCCGAGATCTGCTGGTTGAAATAGCCGCTGACCTGCCGCACGTTTTCCATCAGCTCGGGCCGCACAAGCTCCTGCATGGAAGCCAAGCCTACCGCCATGGCCAACGGGTTACCGCCGTAGGTCGAGCCGTGAGAGCCGGGCGTCATGCCCGCTGCAGCTTGAACAGTGGCAAGACAAGCGCCCACCGGGAACCCGCCGCCTAGCGCCTTGGCCACCGCCATGATGTCCGGCGCAGCGTGGGAGGCCCACTCATAGGCGAACAGCTTGCCGGTCCGGCCCAGACCGCACTGAATCTCGTCGTAGATCAGCAGGATACCGGCCTCGTCGCACAGCTGGCGCAGGCCGTTTAGACAGGCGTCGGGCAGAGCGCGCGCGCCGCCCTCACCCTGAACGGGCTCAATGAGGATTGCCGCTGTGGTCGGTCCGATGGCCGCCTTCAGGGCGTCGTGATCGCCGTAGGGCAAGTGGACGAACCCCGGCATTGGCGGGCCGAAGCCTTCGAGATAGCTGGGATTCCCGGAAGCGTTCACCGCTGCCAGGGTGCGGCCGTGGAATGAGCCCTCGAAGCCGATGATGTCAATCCGCTCGGGATTACCCCGCGCCCAATGATACTTACGCGCGGTTTTGATGGCACACTCGATGGCCTCAGCACCTGAGTTGGTGAAGAAAACCACATCGGCAAAAGTCGCATCGGTCAGGACCTTCGCCAGCTTCTCCTGGTTCGGGATCGTGAAGATGTTTGAGGTGTGCCAGAGTTTCTCGGCCTGGTCCTTCACCGCCTGCACGAGTGCCGGATGGCCATGACCGAGCGCGTTGACCGCAATGCCGGCCATGCAGTCCAGATAGGCCTCGCCTTCCGTGGTGTAGAGATGCGCGCCCTCGCCTCGCTCGAACGCCAGCGGGGTACGGGCATAGACGCCCATGATGTGATCGCTGGGAACGGGCGGCGCGGACGTGTCGGCCACTGAAAGACCCTCCAAAAAAGGAAGCATCCCCGCAGCGCTCGCGGCAGGGACTGGAAGGCTTGGCCTTTTCGTTGCGGATTGTGACGGTGTCAATCGTGCTCTCCCGCGCATTTGCACGGGAGAGTCTCAGGTCTTGATCTTGTAGCCGACCTTGAACATCCACAAGCATACCCAGCCCATACCCGCGATCAGGGCGGCCACCATGCCGACGCCCACGGCGATGTTGCTCTCAGCTTGGCCGATGAAGCCGAAGCGGAAGCCGTCGATCAGGTAAAAAATCGGGTTGTAGTGGCTGGCCGTTCGGAACGGCTCGGGCAGTTTTTCGACCAGATAGAAAGTGCCCGACAGGAATGTCATCGGCATGATGATGAAGTTGGTCACCGCAGCCATGTGGTCGAACTTCTCGCTCCATAGCCCCGCCATGATGCCGAGAAAGCCCATAATCATCGCCGCGCCTAGGCCGAAATAGGCTACTGCCCAGGGCTGGGCAATCGGCAGATGAGCGAAGGGTACGACGGCGATCATCGTCGCCAGACCCACCACGATGCCCCGTGTCGCAGCGCCCGCGCCGAAGCCGATCACGTGCTCGAGCGGCGTCATCGGCGGTGTCATGAAGTCGCCCATCAGCCCGTTGAACTTGGCCTGCAACAGTGACGACGAGGAGTTGGCGAACGCGTTGCCGAGAATCTGCATCATGATCAAGCCGGGTGCCACGAACGTTCCATAGGCTACGCCGTGGACCTCCCGTCCGCCGCCGACCGCGACCACGAACACCAGCATATAAAGTAGGGCTGTGACCACCGGGGCCGCCAGTGTCTGGGTGCCGACCTTGATGAAGCGGTGCACCTCGCGAAGGTAAAGGGTCTTCAAGCCCTCCCAATTCACCCCGTGATAGACGCGGGGCTGGGGCGGCTGGAGGGTCTGTTCGGCAAGCATGTCGCGCATGACCTTGATGTGCGCCGCCCGGGCCTGCGGTGCAAGAGCCGCAGTGATCGACGCTATATCTAGTTCCTGTGGATGATCGGGATGGCGCCTATTGTGGGTCTCAGCTAGATGTTTACTACTGATGGTGGTTGGCGAGGGCGGGTACAGCGCACGGCCACAAGATATAGATGTCGGCGCGCTTTTGATGCGCAGACGACGATTGCTGGGAGGCAAGACCATGGGCTGGACCGACGAACGGGTCGAACTTCTGAAGAAGCTGTGGCAGGACGGCCTCTCGGCCAGCCAGATCGCCAAGCAATTGGGCGGGGTCACCCGCAATGCGGTGATCGGCAAGGTCCATCGTCTGGGACTGTCGGGTCGTGCGACGCCGTCCAAGCCGCAGCGAACGGTGTTTAAGGCTCCGCGTCCGGCGCGCGCCGCTGTGGCCGCGCCGTCAGCTCCGCGCCGGATTGCCGAGCCCGTTTCGACCTCGCCGGTGCCGCCGACGCCTGTACGCTATGTCGATGAAGCCCCAGGCACCGCAACGGTCCTGACGTTGGGCGCGCACATGTGCAAATGGCCGATCGGTGATCCTTCGCTGGACAGCTTTACCTTCTGCGGTCGCCGCTCGGAAGAGCACGGTCCCTACTGCCACGAACATGCCTGCGTCGCCTACCAGCCAGCCCAGACCAAGAAGAAGTCCGGCGCCGCCGAACTGGCCCGCAGCCTGCGCCGCTACATCTGAGATCCGCCACCCTTTTCCGCCCCCCATATTCGTTCGGGGGGGCGGTGCGACTATCCGTTGGGGATGGGGGCGCGTCCGGACCTGGGGCTACGAAGCCTTGAGGCACCGGGCGCGTCCTTTCCGTTTCGGGGCGTTTGATCGTGAAGCTGAGGCCGACGTCAATGCCTACGTCTTGCCTATTAATTATGTGAAATATAATTATTTTTCCAGCCGCGCGTCAGAGCGTACATCACGATGTCAATCAGTTCCGCTTCAATACGGCCGGTCTTGAGATCGGCCGGTCGCGCGGTCATGGCTTGGTGAACCACGCCCTCAACAATGGTCGCGGAGAAAAACGCGAGAAACTCGAAGTCCTGGGCTCCAATCTCATTGGCGCGAAGCGCCAGAGATTGAAAAATGATCTGATGGGTCTGGGCATGGGCCGCTGCGCGCCAGTCCATCGGTCCAAGACTCGGCGTTTCGTCCTCTATGGCGCGATGCAGGGCGGGGTCGTCCTCATGTAGCCGGATAGCAACCCGAATGGTCGCGCGAACGGCCTCCAGGAGTGGAAGTCGCTGGGTCGTCTCCAGCGCTGCACGGGTCGCCCCAACCATTTGAAAAGCGTGCCGGCGTCCTAGTTCCGCGAGGATGGCGTCGCGACCTGGAAAATACTGGTAGAGAGACCCAATACTGATGCCAGCTTCCAGCGCCACGCGGTTGGTGTTGACGGCCTCCCATCCTTCCGTCGCCAAAATGTGAGCAGAGGCGCACAGAATGGCTTCGAACGTCGCTTCGGCACGGCCCTGCGACGGTGATTTACGGGGTTTTAGTGTTCGGCTGAGTCTGGATCTCGGGCTGGCGCGAAAGCGAGTATTCATCCACTGAGTATATGCTCATAGTTGGGGCTGCCGCAACGGAGGATCGCTTGTCCAACGACCCCAACGAAACCGCCATGAGCCGCTATCTCCGCGAGCACGGGGGGCGCGAAACGCCCCTCCTGGCGGATTTGCGTCATCAGACCTCTGCACTTGGACCTGTCGGCATGATGCAGGTCTCGCCAGAGCAGGGCGGATTCCTGGCCTGGCTAGTGGAGTTTGTCGGTGCCAGGACGGTGCTCGAGGTCGGATGCTTCACGGGGTACAGCGCCCTCTGCATGGCGGCTTCGCTACCCCTTGATGGTCAGCTGATCACCTGCGACATCAGCGGAGAATGGACGGATCTTGCCCGAAAAGCGTGGGCTGGCTCGGATCAGGTCAACAAAATCAAGCTTCATCTCGCGCCGGCTGCGCAGACCCTAGCTGACCTTCTTGCCAAAGGTGGGCGAGGCCGGTTTGATTTCGCCTTTATTGATGCGGACAAGACGGGCTACGATGGCTACTACGAGCAGTGTCTGCACTTGGTCCGACCGGGTGGTCTGATCGCTATCGACAACACGCTCTGGGGTGGCCTCGTCGCCGACCTTTCTGTCCAGGACAATGCCACTCTCGCTCTTCGAGGTCTGAACGACAAACTTCGAGCGGACACGCGGGTCTCCTCCTGTCTACTTCCTATCGGCGACGGCCTCACACTTTTGCGCGTCGTCGGCCCCAAATGATTGAAGGTGACGCTGGCACCACGTCCAGGGTTCGTCCGACCCTTGACCTTGAATGCTGTGGTCTAGCTATTGCGAGCGCGACCGCTTGCACATCCGCTCGCTCTGGAGACCTGCGGTCGCTGTCTCCCTGCCTGATGCCAATGCGCCATCTAGCTTTGGTCGGGCAGGCAGTCCTGTGAGCCGGTACGCAGTGGTCGGTGCGAGCCGGGGGACGGGCTTCGAAATAGTACGGCGGCTTGAGGCGGAGGGTCACACAGTCAGGGCCATCGCGCGACGGCCCCCGGAAGCCAGCGCGCTGATCGAACCGTTCAGCGCCGACGTTACGAATATCGCATCGATGCGAGATGCATTGGCCGCGCCATTTGAGGCGATCTTCTTCACTGTCGATGTGACCGGAGGCATTGGGGGTCGCGCTTTCTTCGGCTCGGCCAAGCAGATCCGCGATGTGACCTATCATGGATTCATCAACACGATTGCGGCGATTTCAAAGTCTCATCCCAGTCCGAAATTCATTCTGCTGTCAGTGATGGGCGTTGATCGCAGCTCACTTGTGTGGACGGTTCTCAACGCCATCAAGCCGGGCCTAAAGCGCAACATTTTGGAGCGCGAGCGCGCGCTAGCTCTGAGCCGGATTCCGTATGTGACGCTTCGCGCGCCGACCCTGACCGACGACTCAAGAGATGGCTTGCCAACCTCCATTACCGACCCCGTCAACAAGCTGGATGCGAAGCGAAAGATAGCTCGAGCGGATTTGGCGGAAGCTATGATTGCGGCGGCGCTGCACGCGCCGGCCAATACGCTTTGGGACGTGTTCGAAGATGTCCGGGGAGCAGCGCCTGATTGGTTGCGACCGCGCTCCCCCAACCGGCACGAAAGCACTCCAGATACTGACTACAATATGCCGCAGATTGGAAAATGAAGATGGCAAGTTCAAGCAACAACAAATCCCGCATTCCAGGTCGGGCGGCAATGACCGTTTCGTTGTTCATGTACGGCGTGGTCCCGCCGTTTGTTGACCTAACACCAACGCACCTTCTGAACCCCGATTGGCCGCCGCATGCGCGGCTGCACATGCTGTGGCTTCTCATGACCAATGGACTGGTTGGGCTCGTCGCTTTCTACCTCCTCTGGCTCGAACGGGGTCGCACCGCGAGCCAAGTACAGCTGGCCGGGATCCTCGGCGTCTGCGTGCTTGGTGGCTTTTTCACGAGCGCAGCCGCAATGCCGCTCTACGGCGGCTCGCTCACGGATCCGGGTGGGGTTTCGCCGGTCAATGGTGTGGATGGCAATCTGGTGGCTTTTGGCTTGGCGCTCGGCTTGCTGCTGACAGGCTGGATCGTGGCCCTGCGCAGCGAAGCGGCGAACGATCAGTAGCCTCTATCTCAGTCTGAAAGATAGGCTAATGTCTGCATTCCTGGCGAAATACTTAGGAAGATGGAGCGTCTGTATCGTATTCGCGCTGATCGCGACCCTGATGTTCACGATTCTGGTGCCGCAGGGCGTCGCCGTGGTGACCACGAATAGGACCGTCTGGCCAAGGGTTCTTGATGAGTACTATCTCACCTGGTCCGCCGATGACGCTCGCCACCTGTATTCCGCGCTGGGGGTGGCGGGGCGACGCGCCTATCAGGCATTCTACCTCAAGCTTGATTTCTGGTTCCCCTGCCTTTCATTGTCGATATTCTACGCCGCACTGCTGTCCCTGGCGTTCCCGCAGGGGCGGCGGTTTGGATGGCTCAACCTTACGGCCGTTGCGCTCTACCTGGCGGACCTCGCCGAAAACCTGAATCACTTCGCGATGGCCAGCAGCTTTCCGAACTTGCCGACCATTCAACTCGCTGTTGGCCCCTACCTGTCTCTCGCCAAATACCTCCTGATAACGGGACTGCCCTTGATCGCCGTGATCGGGTTTGTGGTGAATCGTAAGGCTACGAAAATCGCTGGCGGCCATTGAAGTTGCACCAAGGGCTAGGCGCTGCGTTCCCTTCCAACGCTGATCGGGCCGTAAGGCTCGTGTGTTCGCATGGGCGACCGTCCTGGCCTGGTGCACCCGTTTCCCGTTTTGGAAAGCCCTGGTCCAGGGACTTTGGTGACGTTGCACGCGCCCGTAGAAAACTGACCGCTGTTGGGGACGGCATCGGGCGCGAGCGTTGTTCGCCATGCCGAACTTATTATCCGGCCGCCAAGCCTCACGCGCGGTCCGTGGTAGACTTCCTTTCATGAGTGACCTCGCACCAGAGACCGTGACGCCCGACGGAAACGCCAAAGCCTATTCGGTATCCGAACTGGCCTTTGCGCTGAAGCGGACGCTGGAGGACCAGTACGGATTTGTCCGGCTGCGCGGCGAGTTGTCGAAGGTGACGCACCATTCCAACGGCCATGTCTATCTGACGATTAAGGACGAGAAGGCCGCCATCGATGGGGTGGTCTGGAAGGGACAGGTGCGCGGGCTACAGATCCGCCCCGAGCAGGGCCTGGAGGTGATCGTCACCGGCAAGATCACCACCTATCCGCAAGGCTCACGCTATCAGATCGTGATCGAGAGTATGGAGCCAGCGGGCGTCGGGGCGCTGTTGGCGCAGTTGGAGCGCTTGAAGGCCAAGCTGGCATCGGAAGGGTTGTTTGAGCCGTCGCGTAAACAACCGCTACCGTCCATGCCTGCGGTGATCGGTGTTATCACCAGTCCAACCGGGGCGGTGATCCGTGATGTTCTGCACCGCATCCGCGACCGCTGGCCGTGCCGGGTCATCGTCTGGCCGGTGGTGGTGCAGGGCGAGCAAGCGGCGGGGCAGGTCGCCGCGGCGATCCGGGGGTTTAACGCGATGACCCCAGGTGGGGAGACACCCCGGCCTGACATTGTGATCGTCGCACGCGGCGGCGGCTCGGTGGAGGACCTATGGGCGTTCAACGATGAGGCCCTGGCGCGCACGGTCGCGGAGAGCGTGATCCCATTGATCAGCGCGGTCGGCCACGAGACCGATACGACCCTGATCGACTTCGTGTCGGATCGACGCGCGCCCACGCCGACCGCCGCCGCGGAAATGGCGACGCCCGTGCTGAACGAGCTGAAGGCCACAACATCTGACCTGAACGCGCGGCTGCATCGCGCTGGCGGGCGGGTCGTGCCAGACCGCAGAGGTCGCATCGAAACGGCAGACCGGGCGTTGAAACGGGGCCCGGACCTTCTGCGGCTGGCCGAGCAACGCTTTGATATCGTGTCGGGACGACTGGCTGCGGGTTTGGCGCGCAATGCTTCACTTCACGAGCGAAACCTCGTGCGCGTGGCGTCGCGGCTTTCACCACTGTTGTTGCAACGTCCGCAAGCGGTCCAGAAACAGCGGCTGGAGGGCTTGGCTGTACGACTTAGGCCGGCCACGGATCGACGCCTGGATCGTCTGGGTGAGCGGCTGGTGGCCCTGTCAAAACTCTATGCCGCGGTTGATCCGGACCGGCCATTACAAAGAGGCTTTGCGCGGGTCACGCGGCGGGACGGCTCGCTGGTCCGGGCTGGCGCGGCGCTAGAGGCCGGAGAAGCCGTCGCCATCAAGTTCGGCGACCAGGTAACCCGCAGCGCGGTGATTGATCGGGAGGGTGTGGAGCCTGCAGCTGGGGCACCACGATCGACGCGCAACCCGCGGGCTGTGGGTCCACCGCAGGGCGATCTATTCTGATCGAGCTGATCGCGCTAAACTCGGTAACATGAACGCTCAAGATCGCGCCCTCGGCGGCAACGATGCCGCCAAACTGCACTATGGCGACGGCGACTTCGCCGTACTGCGCGCCGGCCGCTATGTGATCTGCGCGGTCACCGGCCAGAGGGTCCCGATGGAACAGTTACGCTACTGGAGCGCCGAACTGCAGGAGGCCTACGTAGGCCCCGCCGAAGCGCTAAAGCGCTGGCAGGAAACCCACACCTAAGACGACCAAGACCTCACGAACGATAGATTTCGTTCGGCCAGCGGCGGTGGACCCAGAACCAGTCTACAGGGTTGGCGAGGATGCGGGCCTCCATGAAGGCGTTGATCTGACGGACCCCCGCTTCGATGTCGACGTTGCGGTCGCCCGTAGCCTTAAGGTGGATAGGATCGTGGACGATGACCTTGAACCGGGCGCTATCGCCGATCCTTTGAACGCTCATTGGCTGGATCGGAATGCCGAACCGTAGCGCGAAGGTCGCCGGACCCGGCGCGGTATGGGCGAGCACACCAAAGAACGGCGCAGCGACCCCGCCGTTGAACTTCTGATCGTTCATGAGCGCGACGGACTCGCCGCGCCCCAGACCCCGCATCAGGTCTCGAGCTCCATCGAGCCCTTTAGGCGCGAAGAGGCGAACGCCGTAGCGAAAGCGGTTCCTACGCACCCGGGCATCCACGTAAGGATTATTCATCGCCCGATAGGTCACCTGGCAGGGAATGCCAGCCTGGACAATGGCGGCCGGCATCAGTTCAAAATTTGAGAAATGGCCCGAGATGAATACGACGGGGCCACCGCCGTTGGCGATCTCCGCTAGGCGCGCGCCCCCTTCGATTTCCAGCCGCGAGGAGTCAGCGACGATCCGGTCGATCATGATCCACTCGAGCGTAGATCGCCCGAGTTCCGCCCACTGAGCGGCTAGCTTTTGGTTAATTTCCGCGTCTGAGTCCTCTGGAAAAACAAGCCGAAGATTGTGCTCCGCAACGCGGTGGGCACCGGTCATCGGCCCCAGCCAGCGAAACAGCCAAGCGCCTAATTTTGAACAGGAATCCAGAGGAATGAACCGAAGACAGACAGATGCCGCATCAAATAGCGCGGCCTGGAGCATCCAGATCAATTTTGACACGTATGGATGGTTAAGTGTCGTCATTCTGCCTTCCTAGGCGCGGTGACCGGCATTCGGCAATGGAGGCGGCTGGCGTGGGAATTGCGATTGCTCAGCTACGGAGTCCCAGACCGGGACGAAGGGTTATCTTGGTCGAGGAATCCATGGACGAGATTGACAGCCATCTGGGTCGCCGTCTCCGCCGCCGCCGCCGCCTGTTGGGTCTGACCCAGCAAGAACTGGCCCATGCCTGCGGTGTGCGTTTTCAACAAATTCAGAAGTATGAGTGCGCGGCCAACCGCATGTCTGCCGCCCGCCTGTGGCAACTGGCCGAGGTCCTGGAGGTGCCGGTTAGCTATTTCTATGAGGGCCTGACCCACGACCAGCGCGAAAGCCTGGAGGCGGAAGGCGGCTCCGAGACCATGGCCAGCAAAGAAACCCAAGACCTGATCCACGCCTACTATCAGCTCGGCGAGCGTCCCCGTCGCCGACTGCTTGACCTGGCCAAAGCGATGAACGGTGAAGTCGAGGCTTAGGGCCTGACCCCGGATGCCTCATGCTCTAGAAGACGAGCATGAGCGTCCCAACATCTGCCCGCTTGAGCGAACTCGACGCCTTCCTGGTCGAGCTCAACAAAGCTGCCACCGAAATCATCCTGCCGCTGTTTCGCGGCACGCACGGCCTTTCAAACAAATTGGATGGCACCGGCGGGTTCGATCCGGTGACTGAGGCTGACAAGGGTGCGGAACGCGCCATCCGCGCCCTGATCACCTCGCGCTACCCCAACCACGGCGTGATCGGTGAGGAATATGGCGAAGACCGCCCCGACGCCGAATGGGTCTGGGTTCTGGATCCGATCGACGGCACCCGCGCGTTCATTGCGGGCCTGCCCCTGTGGTGCACGCTAATCGGACTACGACACCAGGGCCGACCTCTACTGGGTTCAATCGGCCAGCCATTCCTGGATGAGCTTTATATCGGCCACGCCGGCGGTTCGCGTCTGGTGACCTCGGTGGGCGAACGGTCCCTGAGGGTCCGTCCCTGCCCGGATTTGGCTGACGCCATCATCGCGACCACCGATCCCGAGGCCTGTTTCACGGTGACTGAACGCGAGGCCTGGGTGCAGGTCCGGGCCAGCGCCCGTTTGGCGCGCCTGGGCTGCGACGCTTACGCCTATGCGATGGTGGCGGCAGGGACTATCGATCTGGTCGTCGAAGCTGGTTTGAAATCCTGGGACATTGAGGCCGCGATCCCAGTGATCGCCGGAGCGGGCGGGATCACAACCGACTGGCGTGGCGAACCTGTTGGCCAGCAAGGCGGCCAGATCGCTATCGCGGGCGATTCGGCCTGTCTTGAAGCGGCCCTCGTGGCTTTGGGGCGGTCGGCGGCCTAGTCGTGCGACGCAAGCGGGTGGGACTCATCCGTCTGCTACGATCCATAGCGGCTATGTCTTGGCGGCGGGCGTCTTGGTCACAGATTTCTTTGCGGCTGACGCCTTGGCCACGGTTGGTTTGGTTGCTGTCGCCGGTTTCGCGGTGGGTTTCGGCTTGGCTGCAGGCTTGGCGACAACCTTCTTGGTCACCGCCTTGATCGCAGGTTTAGCGACAACTGAAGGCACGGTCTTTTTTGGACTCGGTGTCTTGGCTACCGTCGCCTTGGTAACCGCCACTTTTGTCACAGACTTAGCCGTCGCCTTCGCGGGCGCGGGCGCGGCTTTGGGGACGGGTGACGCCTTCGCCGCGGGCTTGGCCTTGGTCGCAACGGGCACTGCTGTCTTTTTGGCGGCAGGTTTTTTTGCTGCGGGTTTCTTAGCAGCGGGCACCTCGGGAGCAGGCGGAGGTGCGGCGACCGCGATGGCCTGCGGCGGGGTTGCGGGCGCGGGCGGGGCCTCCGCGGGCGGTGCTGCCGGCATTGGCGCAGTCTTGCCGGTCAGGGCGTCGAAAACGCGCATGAAAAAGTTCCGCATATCGTCCGTCTCCATCAAGATCTCATGATAGGCGCCCGGCACGGTGATCAGCCGCCCCTGGGGAAGGTTTCTCACAGCCGCAGCCTGCCCGGCATTGTCGACCAGCTGGTCCTCCGCCGCCGAGACGATTTCAACCGGAATGGTCACGCCGCGAAGGCGCTCGGGATTTGCCAGAAACGACGTGGCCTTCAGCGCAAAGTCCAGCCAGCCCCAGGTCGGCGAGCCAAGCGCTATGTCCGGGTTAGCGCGAACCTGGCCGCGATAGCGCGCGAAGCGCACCGGGTCATGGGTCAGGGCGTTGCCCTCAAACGTGTCGTCGAACGGCAGGCCTGGTTGACCCATCACGTAACGACCAGACCGACCAAGCGCCAGGTTCAGGCGCAGCATGGTGCCGGCGACGGTCGGCGAGATCTTTCCGAACTTCAAACCCAACATGGGAGCGCAGAGTACCGCACTGGAGAACCTGCGCTCGCCGTTGGCCAAAGCCAGCAGGGTGAGACATCCACCCATCGAGTGTCCAACCGCTACCCAAGGCTTTGGCAGGCGCGGCTCGTAGGCGTTGAGGAGGCGGCGGTAGTCTTCCAGGAAGCTCTTGTAACCCTTGGCGTGACCTTTCAGCCGATCAGGGAGCTCCCGCAGCGAGAGCCCCTGACCGCGCCAATCGTGCGCCAGCACGACGAATCCACGATCCATAAAATCCTTTATGGTCTCGAAGTACTTCTCGATCGGCTCCGTGCGGCCGCCGGATAGGACTACTGAGCCGCGCGTGCGGCCGCTCGGCGTGAAGAGGGCGGCGCGCAGCTTCCCACCGCCTGCCCCGACAAACCAGCCGGGGTCGGCTCCCGATGGAATTGGGGCCTCAGGGGTTTCGACGAGGAATGCGGTCTCGTACATGCGGCTTAGGCGGCTTTCTCGAACAGCGCTTGTATGCGGGCCTGAAGGCTGAACGCTAGGGCCATGTCCGACATCCGCACCCGCCCGGTCATCATCGCGCGGGTCGGATCCAATTGGCCTTTGCCCAGGCGGATCAAATCCGCCCGGCTGACTGAGACAATGAGGTCCGCCGCCACGTCATCGTTGGTGACGTGCGTTCCATCCACATGGATGACGCCCTCGCCGCGAAGGTCGAGCTTCACAGTTCGCTCGAGGCCCGGGCCCAAAGCCGCAGCGGCGCGGATACGATCCGTCAGCTCTTGAAGATCAGCCATGACGGCGAAGGCGCTCCTGTACTCCGAGCACCTTCGTCGTCGTCGCGCCCGGTGTAAACCGCCCGTGCCGTTATTCCGCGGCTAGATCAACGCGGCTTGACGAACCGCAGGGTCATCCGGTCGCTCTCGCCGATCGCGTTGTACTTAGTGCGTTCAAACGCCGGATTGGCGGGTTGACCCGCCGGTGCGCTGCGACCGACCGGGGGAAGGGTCCAAACCCCGAACGGATGATCCTTGGTGTCTTTGGGGTTAGCATTGACCTCAGAGCTGGCCGCTAGCTTGAAGCCGGCCTTTTCCGCAGCCGCGACCACCCGAGCCTTGGAAACATACCCGTCTGCGATACCGGCGACTTCGGGCCGTGGATCGGCGCGATGCTCCTCAACACCCAGGGCACCTCCCGGCTTCAGCACAGCGAAGAAGTCTTTCATCACCTTGTCCAGCATCCCCGGTGAGTACGTGAAATTGTGGATATTGCGCGAAGTGATCACCAGGTCCGCCGAATTGTCAGGACCCAAAGGCTTGGAGGCCACGCCGAAACCCGTGTAGCGGATCGCGCCATATTTGCCCGCGTCGGCATACTTGGCCTTGAAAGCTTCAAGCCCTTTCTTGGCCGCGTCGGAGGTGCGTGGATTGTCTACGTCGGTCACGCCCGCGACATAGGCCCCGCCCGTGGCCTTCGCATAGGGTGCTAGGATCTCGGTCCAGTATCCACCGCCGGGCACCACCTCGATGACAGTTTGCTTGGGCCTCAGGCCCCAGAATTCCAGCGTCGAGGCCGGATTTCGGGCACCGTCGCGCGCGCGGTTCTCCGCCGCGCGATCAGACGAAGCGACGGCAGCCTTCAGCTTGGCATCTGCGGCCTGCGCCGGGACAGAAGCTAGGATGAGGAGCGCGGCGGATGCGGTGAAGAGGGTGCGTAGCACGGGGGGCGTTCTCCGAGACTGAGGCTCGGTACCTAGTGCGAAGCGTTCGCAGTTCAAGGCCT
This sequence comes from Alphaproteobacteria bacterium, assembly GCA_043743295.1. GTDB lineage: Bacteria > Pseudomonadota > Alphaproteobacteria > Caulobacterales > Caulobacteraceae > Phenylobacterium. The sequence goes on from JAYTWT010000354.1 coordinate 13,448, forward strand.
TGAAACCCCGGCCCGTCGATATGATTTCATGCTGGAAGGCGCTGGATGTCCGGGCCTTCTGGATGACGGGCGATGCCGATGACCGGGTCGCCCCCTATCCATCGTGAACCGCAACCTTGCTTTGCAAGAAGGATGTGACCTGATGCGTACGATTGATTTGTCCCCCCTCTATCGCTCCGTCGTGGGCTTTGACCGCCTCGCCACGCTGTTGGAAACCGCTGCTGCTGATGCGACCCCCGGCTATCCACCCTATAATATCGAACGCACCGACGAGAACGCCTACCGCGTCGACCTCGCGGTCGCCGGCTTTCGCCCGGATGAACTCAACATCGAGGTGAAGGAAAATCTGCTCACCGTGACCGGGCGCAGAACCGCCAACGATGAGGTTCGAACCTATCTGCATCGCGGCCTGGCGGAGCGTAATTTTGTGCGGCGCTTCCAACTTGCCGACTATGTTGTGGTCGCCGACGCGAACCTTGCGGACGGTCTGCTCTCGATCTCACTGCAGCGTGAACTGCCGGAGGCGCTGAAGCCCCGACAGGTTCCGATTAATGCTGCACCGACGGCCACGCTAGAAGGCGCGAAAGCGGCATAGTCAGGCCCAGATGAGATGAGGGGTGGCGCTCAGAGATGGGGTGCCACCCTGCTCACTCCGGTAGGGAGGCACCATTTAGGTCGGCACCGTCGAGATCGCAGCCTTTGATCGAGGCCCGCTCCAACCGTGCAAAGCGCAGATTCGCCCCGACTAAGCTGGCGGCTTTGGATCGTCCGGTTTCGAGCGCCAGCACCCCTAAATTGACCTCTGTGAGGTCAGCCCGGGTCAGGTCTGCGCCACCAAGGCGACAGCCCCGCAAATCTGCACCGCGGAGGTTCACCGCCCGAAGGTCGCAGCGTTCCAGATTGGCGCCTTGAAGCTGAATGCCGCTGAGATCCAACCCCGACAGGTCCGCCCCGCGCGCGCTGATGGCGGCGAGCCGTAAACCCTTCAGACCCTCGCCGAGGCTACGGAGATCCGCGCCATCCAACTGCGTTGGGGCCCCCTCGCGGCCTTCCGAAGCGACCCATCGGTCGTGAGCACGCGCGCTGATCAACAGAATACTTGCGCGCCGGATAGTGTCGCTGTCAGGGGGCCTGCGCGCACAGTCTAGGTCTGAGCCGTGGGTCCGAGCTTGGCGCATATCCACGTCCGCGATGTCGGCTCCAGCGAAATCGACGCTCTCGAATCCGGCACCGCTGACCTGCGCGCCTGTAAGAAATGCACCGGCAAGAATAGCACCTTTGAAATTCGAGTCGGCTAGAACGACCCCCTTCAGCGATGCATCTCGAAAGTTCGCAGCCGTCGCGTTGAGTCCATCCAACCTGGACCGGTCCAAGGTCGCGCCGGAGAAGTTCGCCCCTGCGACTTCGCCAGCACGGGTCTCTTGAACCATCGAGGCCGCCCCCTGTACGACGTGAGCGCGGCCATAGAGCCCGGGTCGCAAGTCAGCCTCAGTCAAGTCCGCGCCTTCGAGGTTGGCCTCGGCCAAGCAGGCCCCGCGTAAATTTGCGTTTCTGAGGTTCGCGCCGCGCAAATCTGCGCCACGCATATCGCAGCCTGTGAGATTGGCGCCTTCGAGCTGGGCGTTGGACAGGCGCGTGCCGTCCAGGGTCGATCCGGACAGATCTGCGCCGGTTAGGATCCGACCGGCCAGATCCATGTACGACAAGTCGACGTAAGGCAGCTGAGCGCGCTTTCCGCCTTGCCCCGCCACGTAGCGTTCATGCGACTCCAGCAACAGCGCCAATTCGCCATCGCTTAGGCGGTGACGACCGCTCGGCGTCTGAGATTGGCTCTCGCTTCGGAATGGGGTCACGACCGCACCCTAGATGACCTCATCCAGACCGCGCGCGCCCTGACGGATGACCTTGGTGAAGTCCGCCTGACGCAGCATCGCGCCCCGGAAGTCCGCCCGGCTGACGTCGGCTTCGGTGAAGATCGCGTGGCGCACATCCGCGCCACCCAGGTTGGCGCCCTTCAGCTGCGCGCCGGTCAGATTGCACGGCAACACGCGATCCGCACCGAGCAGAAGCGGTCCCATCTGCGCTTCCCGCAGATCGGCGCCGGTGAGCTTGGCGTTGACAAGCCGCGCACCCCGAAGGTCGGCGCGGCGGAGCGTACAGTTCCGAAGGTCAGCGCCCTCCAGGTGCGCGCCCTGTAGTTGGACGCCCTCCATGTTCAGGCCGAAGAATACTGCGCCTTTAGCTGAAAGCGCGGTTAGATTGTAGCCGCTGATACTAGTCAATGCCCGCAGGTCTGCGCCATCGAACGAAGAGGGCCGACCCTCGCCGCCACCGGTTTCGCACCAGCGAGCGTGGTCGCGGATCATCTCGGCATAGGGCAGATCGTTGACGGAGCGGCCCGCCGGCTCATCGGTCAGCGCACCGGTCAGGTCGGCGGCGCTGATGTTCCAAGAAACGGTCGTAGCCCCGACCAAGATTGCATCACGGAGATCGGCCCCGGCAAGGTCCGCGCCGGACAAATCGGCACCCGACAGGTCCACGCCCTTCATGGTCGCCTGCTTCAGGTTGGCGCGAATCAGCTTGCAGTCTTTCATGATTGCATCGGTGAAGTCGGCACGCATAGCCATGGCACCGGAAAGTTTGGACCGCTCCAGGTTGGCGCCCTGTAGGATCGCCCCGCGCATCTCGCTTTGTCCGGGCTGACCGGTTTCCATGCGGCGGAACCCCAACTCGCGGCTGGCGGCAGCGAGTGTGCCTTCGCGCAAGTCGGCTTCGAAAAGGTCGGCGGCGGTCAGGTCGGCGGCCCGCATGCACGCGCCGCGCAAATCGGACCTGCGCAACGAAGCATCCCGCAGATCAGCGGAGGTCAGGTCGGTACAGAACAGGTTGGCATTGTCGAGCCGCGTGCCACGAAGGTTGCAGCCTTGAAGGACCGCGCCGCTGAGATCGGCGTCGCACAAATTTCGGCCGTGCAGGTCGAGGCCGGTGAGATCTTTGAACGCAAATACCGCGCGCGCGCCGCCAGGCTTGGAACTCCAGAGCCGGTCATGCTTGACGCAGATCGCATCGACCTCGGCCTGCGTCAGGCGAGTCTGGACAAGCGTTTTAGCTTCGGCTGTCTGCATGAGGTTTGGGTTCTGACGGATGTCGAGGACCAGGTTAGGCGATCTGGATTAACGATGACTTTCCGGCGGCTTGGCAGGCGCATAGGCGGCGTAGAGGTTCAAGGCTTCGTCTGCGAGGATTCCAAGTTCTACGAGAATGCCAGCGGCACGCAACCTTCGCGCGCCTTCGCCATCCGCAAAGACTGAGGGGTCCTGGCAAGCGACAACAACCCGCCACACATCGGCGGCGACCAATCGATCAGTGCAGGACACCCCGCCCGCTGACCGCCGGGCACAGGGCTCCAGGGTCACATAGGCCGTAGCCCCACGCGCCATGTCTCCAGCCATTATCAAGGCAGCTTCTTCGCCATGCGGTCGACCGTCAAGACCGGTGACGCCTTCGCCGACCACGATGCCATCACGAACCAGCACGCAGCCGACCGAAGGATTCGCGCCCGTTCTGCCCACCTGAGTTCGGGCTAAGGCGATGGATCGGCGCATGAAGGCTTGGTCGGTCATAGGGCCGGAAGCTTGGTTGCTCGCGCGCCGTCGAGGTAGCGCGCCGCCGTCGGCTTCAGTCCTGCGTCAAGCTCAATGAGAAGTGGATTACTGGTCGGAATCTCAACGCCGATAATCTCTTCATCTGAAAGGTCAAACAGCACCTTCACGATAGCGCGCAACGAATTCCCATGGGCGGCCACCAGCAAGGTCTCTCCGGCGGCGAGACAGGGAGCGATCTCGGCGTCCCAATAGGGTTGGACGCGCTGCAACGTGGTCTTCAGGCTCTCAGTGTCGGGTAGCGTCAGGCCCGCATAGCGACGGTCGGATGAGAAATCGAATGGGCCACCTGCCGGCATTGGTGGTGGCAGCACATCATACGAACGTCGCCAGATCGTGACCTGTTCATCACCGTGCTTGGCTGCCGTCTCGGTCTTGTTGAGGCCGGTCAAGCCGCCATAGTGGCGCT